>NZ_JBKKJR010000009.1:0-82221 GCF_046614755.1 Megasphaera indica | reverse complement strand
TGCTCAAGTATTCCAGCACTATTTTTTTCTTAAATTCATAACTGTGTTTTGCCATAAAAAAACTGACCCCCAATCGTTAGATTTTTGGTCTAACTATTGGGGGGCAGCTCATTGATTTCATCATGCGAGATCCCTTTAAATTTAAAGCCATCCGCTAACTGCTGACTGCTAACTGCTGACTGCTAAAAAAGGCGCTGTCTTCTGTGACAGCGCCTTTTTATGTACAACTCTTATTCAGCTGTTGTGTTGTTGACAACCTGTTTGCCTTTATAGTAGCCGCAAGTCGGGCATACATGATGAGGCATCATTGCTTCGTGGCACTGCGGGCATTCTACGTAGCCCGGTGCGGTCAATTTCCAGTTTGCGCGACGCATCTTCTGACGAGTCTGGGATAATCTGTTCTTCGGTACTGCCATGTTCTGCACCTCCTTAAATCACATGGTACGTTATTTCTAGCGCTTTTCTTTGGATCGCAACAATTGAGCCAGGACTTCGAGTCTTGGGTCAATCTTGTCGGTAGGACAACTACAGGGTCCGTCGTTCAGGTTTGCACCGCACTGCGGACAGAGTCCTTTGCAGTCTGGCCGGCACAAAACCCTCATTGGCTCGCTGAGGATCAACGTTTCTCTAATTGTCTCCGTCAAATCGATGTACTCCCCATTATAGGGCAATACGTCCTCGGGAAGCTCTGCTTCCGTACCATAGACTTCAGACAGTGTTTCCTTCCGATCCACCGATACCGGTGACAGGCAGCGGCTGCAGGTGTATTTGCCAGAGGTCTGTATGGTTCCCTGTACCACCATGTGGTTACCATCGAACCAATAAGCCCCATCCACAACTACTGTGGCGTCCTTCCAAGGAAGGTCCTCCACTTCACCTAGCTCGGCAGCCGGACATTCAAAAGAAAAGGGGAAAGACTTCCCGGCTTCTTTTAGTGCTTCTTCGACTTGTAGTTTCATATTTCTACCTCGACTATACTATTATATCTATCTACTTGGGCTTTGTCAATCATTTTTTCCGGTCTGGCCCGATGAATTCCCGCAACAGCGAATTGGGCGGTACGACGGATGAGTCGATGCCCTTGAAGGGCTTGAGGAACCGCAGGAGCCGGCGGGCTTCGGCGTAATGGACACTGCCCTTGTCGATGGATTCCAGGAGCGGTTCGGCATAGGGCTTGAGGACAGACAGTTCATAGGGCAAAGCCGTATTGAAAATCGTATCGGCATCTTCCTGATAGGGATAGATGTTCTTTTCTTCGCCACGGCGGACGTCAGCCCAGATATCCATGGTCGCCATGGGCCCGCGGTCGCGGAACTGCTGGTCCCGGACCATGCGGCGGATGATGCGCGTATCCGACGTGGAAATGCGGTTGTGGTCGTTAATGCGTATCTGCGTCAGGACGCCCAGGGAAATCTTGACCTTTTCATAGCGCGGCAGCATGTAGGTCAGGGAATCGTTCAGGGCGTGGAGGCCTTCGACGACGATGGGCTGGCCTTTTTCCAGGACCGTCGGCTTGTCGTCGAAATGGCGGTGGCCTGTGACGAAATCGAAACGGGCCAGGTGGACTTCCTTGCCCTGGTTGAGGTCATCGATCTGCTGGTTGAAGAGCGGTACGTCGATAGCCCGCAGGGACTCGAAGTCATAGCTGCCGTCGGGATTCTTCGGCGTATCTTCGCGGTTATAGAAGTAATCGTCCAGGGAAATGCCGATAGGCCGCAGGCCGTTGACACGGAGCTGCGTCGTCAGGCGCTTGCAGAACGTCGTCTTGCCTGCCGACGACGGGCCGGCGATGAGGACGACCTTGACCTTCGGCCGGCGGCTGACGATATAGTCGGCCAGCTGGCCCAGCTTCTTTTCCTGCAGGGCTTCGGCCATGTCGACCATATCCTGTATGGTCCCGTTCTCGATGTAATGATTCAAGTCATAGACGTATTCGCAGCGGACGATGCGCCCCCATTCTTCAGCATCCAGGAAGAGGCGGGCCATCTTGGGGATTTCCTTGTATTCCGGCAATTCATTGGGATTGTCGACGGTCGGCGTTTCCAGGATGACGCCGGGCGCATAGGACCGCAGGTTGAAGCAGGTCACATAGCCCATGCTGGGCAGGAGAGGCCCCATATAGTAGTCAAAAGTCTGACCGCACTGATAGGCCATGATATGGGTGACGTCGACGTGGCGCAGGAGTTCCGCTTCCCGCATCATATGGCGGTTGCGGCACATTTCCATAGCCGTTTCGGCGCTGGCGATGACCTGGGAAATGGGTTCATCTTGTTCGACGATTTCGTGCATGCGCTTCTTGATGATGTCCACGTCGTGGACGGTGACGGTGTGGCCGATTTCCAGTTCGCAGTACAAGGCCTTGCGCAGGGCATGCTTGACCAGGACCTTGCCGTCGGGATAGAGGTCGCTGACGGCGCGGACCAGGAGGAAGATGGCCGTGCGGATGATGCACTGGTTGCCTTCCATGGTATTGATGGGCAGCCAGTCTACGTCGCCGCTCTGGTCGACCTTGGTCTGGAGGCCGACACATTCGTTATTGTATAAGGCCGCTGCAATGGGCATGTCGTCGTGCTGGCAATACTGTTCACAGACCTGCTGCAGCGTCACTCCTTCCTTGACTTCATAGGAATTCCCTGATTTCACATCGTGTAAAGTAATCACAGGAATCACGCTCCTTTTCTTTCGGTAATGGCATATTCATTATACCATATTTTTGCAGCCTGCGGCAGATGCGCCGAAAGGCTGAACGCCTAACGCAGACTGTGGTATAATAAGAAAAATAGGATTTCGTGTAGTAAGGAAGGATAATCTATGAGAAAAAGAGTGCTTACCTTATGGGATGGCAAAGTCTTCCTGGCCCTGGTCGTCCTCATGGGCTGTATCCTAGCAGGGATTGCGTCATATCAGTACGTCTATATGAAAACGCCCGATTATGCCGTCTCCCAGGTCATCCGTGCCGCCCGGGACGGGGATATGGAGACCTTCAGCCGCCACGTCGATGAAGGGGCCCTGAGCGGCCAGTTCTTCGATGCCCTCGTGTCCCATACGTCGGACAGTACGGATGAATCCTTTTTGCTGAATATCATCCGCTCGCCGTTGCGAGCTTCTTTCATCACCACAGCCGACCTCTACCTGAACTGGACGCTGGCCGGGAATACGGACAATGACGAATATCAAAAGACGGCCGATAACCTGCAGCGCACCTTGAAGAGCGCCGGCCTGGCCGTCCCCCTGGCGGGCTGGCACCTCGACGGCGCCGACTGGAGCCATGACAATACAGTGAAGCTCTATTTGTACAACGACCGCCTGGGCGCGACCGTCCCCTGTACGGTCACGCTGGAACAGACGCCGTCCCAGACCTGGATGATCACGGGCCTGTCCGACCCGGAAGCCTTCCTCAACGACTTACGCGATGTCATGAAGAAAGAATTGGCTGCCTACAACAAGCCGGTACAGCAAAAAATCGACGCCATCATGACTGTCCGCGACGTCTCTTCCAAAATCGTCACCGGCCAGGGCCGCACCTTCCTGCGCCTGAGCTATACGCCGGTCTTCCGCAAGGACCGCAATGACATCGCTTCTGTCAAAGCCGTCTACACTCTGCGCCGGGACAGCGATAAGGCCGTCCTCTATACGTCGCCCCTGCGCCTGTCGACATCGGCGGAAAAACGGACCCATGAAAGCCAGTTCCTGCTCAATCCCCTCATCCCGTCACAGTACAGCCTCATCCGTTCGCAGACCCTGGACGGCATGACCAGCGAACTCCACCTCACGGCCATCACCCTCAAAGACGGCACAGAATTGGCATTGGCCGATACGTTGCCGGAAAAATAAAATGAGCTGTCGCATCGCGACAGCTTATTTTTACTGTAGGGGCGCCACGTGGGGCGCCCGCTCTGTGATATGTAGATTGCCCAACCACTTTGCCAGAAGAATCGTCTAAATCCCTAACGGGTCGCCCACGCGGCGACCCCTACAAACGGCGACCCCTACAAACGGCGACCCCTACAAACAAAGCCTTTATACATTAATTCCCGCCTGAACAGATTTCGATGATCTTCGGTTTGGAGTTTTCGGCTTTCGACAGGGAACGGTCGAAGAGTTTGACGCCGACGGCGCCGATGAGGAAGCCGATGATGCCGCCGATAACAGCCGTCTGGACCGTATCGAAGCCCTGGGCCAGGGCCAGGAAGTGACCGGCAAAGGCACCGGCAGCACAGACCAACAGGGGCATGACGAAACAGATGAAAGCGCCGATGACAATGTTGACATCGCGGAATTCGAATTTGACGTGCTGGCCGACTTTGACGCCTAACGGGTCGACAGCCGTGACGACGATGTTTTCAGCCCCCTCGCAGGCGCCGCAGGCGATGCAGTCGGAATGGCGGCCGACCTTAATTTCGGCCGTGCCTTTTTCTTTTATAGAAATAATCGTACCTTCTTCAATTTTCATAGGAATCCCTTCTTTCTGTGCCTATTATAGCATGGCCTTTTCATTCAATCAATACTATTTTCGTGTAGTTTCAAGCATAGTGCCATCAGGAGATTCCCCCTTTATTCCATAGCGGGCGCCCCACGGGTGCCCCTACAATGCGGCTTTGCCGCGTCAAATTCATCCCATTTGTCATAAATTCCGGCTGTCTACAGGATTCACAGCGGGACGCCTTAACAGGACGTCCCCTACGGTATCGCATAGAGGCGATGAAAATAATAAGCAGGCCGCGGTTCGCAGGTGGTAGACCGCAAAAAATCACGGCCTGTGGCCGTTTCGTAGGGGCTTCCACGTGGGAAGCCCGCTGTGATATTTTGCCACAGCCTAGCCGAGTATGATGGCAGGTCTTTACGAACAACGAGCTACGCCTTTTCTCGGACTCAGATGCGGCTTCGCCGCTATAAACTCAAACTAACAACGACGCTTCGGGAAACCCTCTGCGCGTAGCGGGCGCCCCACGGGTCGCCCCTACTGGCCCCTTATGGCATACGCCTATTCCTTCAATCATTCTATTTTCGTGCAGTTTATAGTCGTTCGTCGTAGGCCGTTCGTCGTTCGTCGTCAAAAAAGGCGCTGTCCTATGAAGACAGCGCCTTTTTTCTGTAGGGGCGCCCACGTGGGGCGCCCGCTCACGCAAATCATCCAGTTCACAAGTATCTCACATATACCTACAAACTCCGTACTACAAGCTTTAAAGAGAAAAGAGCCTTGCATGATGGCAGAAGCCTTCGTGCAACGGCCCTTTTTTTAGCAGTCAGCTGTTGGTTTTAAATTTTTAGCCACCCACTACAAGCTATAACGTCATACACAAAATTCACGCGGTCCGCCCGTTGGGACGGCCCCTACGAACCACGAACAACTTCCTTCAGGAACTGGCGGAACGGGGCGGCCAGGTCCGGGCGGCGCAGGGCGTATTCGACGTTGGCTTTGAGGAAGCCCAGTTTGTCTCCTACGTCGTAGCGTTTGCCTTCAAAGCAGTAGGCATAGACGGCTTCGCGGCTGGCCATGGTCTGCAAGGCGTCGGTGAGCTGGATTTCCCCGCCCTTGCCCGGCTGGGTATGGGCCAGGATTTCAAAGATGTCCGGCGTGACGATATAGCGGCCCAGGACGGCCGTCCGGCTCGGTGCTTCTTTGATGGCCGGCTTTTCGACGACGCGGTTGACTTTCAGGATGTCCTTCCCTTCGACAGGCGTCCCCTGGACGATGCCGTAAGACGACACTTTTTCTAAGGTCACTTCCTGGCAGCCCAGGATGGTCGCATCGAGGTCGTTGTACAAGTCGATCATCTGGCGCAGGGCCGGATTGGTTTCGTTGTAGACGACGTCGTCGCCGAGGAGGATGGCAAAGGGTTCATCGGCAATGAAGGACTGGGCGCAGAGAATGGCATCGCCCAGGCCCCGCATGTGTTTCTGCCGGATGTAGTGGATATTGATTTCCGAGATACTGCGGACCATGTTCAGAAGCCCCATCTTATGGCTTTCTTCCAGGTGCAGTTCCAGGCCCGGATTGGTATCGAAATGGTCTTCAATGGCCCGTTTGGCATGGCCGCTGATGATAAGGATTTCTTCGATGCCGCTCTGCAGGGCTTCTTCGACGATATACTGGATCGTCGGTTTATCGACGATAGGCAGCATTTCTTTCGGTGTCGCCTTCGTCGCCGGCAGGAAACGGGTGCCGAACCCGGCCGCCGGGATGACGGCTTTACGGATTTTTTTCACAACGATGCTCCTTATTCAAACCAGCGGGACAAATCGAATTCTTCGCCAATGATTTCTTTGACGAAGCCCTGAGCCAAGTACAGGCCCAGGAGCGACAGCGTCGATACGCGCAGCAGCGAGCTGTCCCAGATATCGCCCAGTTCGGCCAGGACCGGCGAAATATCTTCCATGATGTCCAGGGCTTCTTCGCCGCTGAAGTTGGCCGGGCGTTTCTTGGCCAGGCGCAGGATGTGGTCCTGCATGTTGCGGTCGTTGATGCCGGTCATGCGGAAGAAGCGTTTGGCCATGCTTTCATCGACCATGGCCAGTTTGACCAGGGGCGAATTGAAGGACGGGACGATGAATTCATTGGGGATACGCTTGCCTTTGAGGGCTTTGCGCAATTCTTCTTCTGTGAAACCGCGGTAGCGGAACAAGAGCGGATACGAATCGGACAGGATTTCGGCAAAATACGTTTCCTTGGCTTCAAAAGCCGTGCAGTGCAGGTAATCGAGCTGCTGGTAATAAGGCCGTTCCGTCGGGAAGCCATCCAGGAAGGGATAGACGTACTTGTCGATGTAACGGCAGAACGAATCCTTGTCGACGTTATGGGAGTTGTGCGAATACAGGAACAATAAGAGGATCGCCAGGATCTGGTAATGGCCCTGGGTCAAATAGGGCATGACCTTCAAGGCATCGATGGCGACCAGGTGGCGCGTCGAAATGGGCGAGCAGTGGACGATATCGTAAAAGGCCTGCAGGGCAATGGTGCCGACGTAATCATCGGGATGAGCGGCATAAGCTTTCTGGACGTTCTGCAAAGCTTCCTGGACGATGAGCGGTGCCAGGGCCTGCTGCCGTTCCGTATCGGTCTGGCAGCCGATCTGGTCAAAGGCCGCCGATGTGATGTATTCCGTCTGCTGCTGCAGTTCCGGCGAAACGACGCCGTACTGGCGCAGGAAGTGAGAGACGCACTGGCGGACGACAGGCGAATCGACGGTGCTTTCCGATTCCCATACGGACGCATAGTGCGGCGCATTGCCCAGCGACGGGTTGCGCGTATCGGTCCCGGACGTATTGGAATCCCACGACGTCTGGGACGGTTTGACGACCGGTGCCGGCTTGACGACAGGTGTCGCCTTTTCCTGGGACTTGTGGGCCCGGATGGACGGCATAACCATCGTTTCTTCCGGGACGGCTTTCTTCTTGGCCGTCATGGCCGAGTCGATGTGGATCGGTTCCATGCGCTGGGTCTGTTCCAGCTGGGAAGCGACGGCTTTCATGCCTTCGCTGACGACAGGTCCTTCCAGGACCTGTGTCGCTTCGGATACGGCCCGTTTCTTGGCGGCCGACGGTGCGTCGGTGACGGCTTTGGCTGTGCCGGCTGCCTGGCCAGCGGCTTTGGCCGTTTCGGCCATGACGTCGCGGAGAATGTGCTTGCGGTGCGTGTCTTTCGGCGCTTCTGTTTCAGATGCTGCCGTTTCAGCTGCCGGGGCAGCCTGTTTCCTGGCGGCCGGGGCGGCGCCGCCATCTTTGGCGGCCAGGTCAGCCGAGACGATGGCGGCCATATCAGCCAGAGGCGGCTTGTCTTCTTCGGTCTGGGCTACTTCTTCGGCCCAGCGTGCCCGTTCTTCCCGGCGGGCATTGGCTTCCTTGGCCGCAGCGGCTTCGCGGCGGGCCTGTTCGCGCCGTTCCCGGTTGCGGGCCAGCTGCTGTTCCTGGGCTTCTTTTTCCTGTTCGGCCTGGCGCTGACGGGCCAGTTTGGCTTCTTCCTCGCGGGCCTTATAGGCAGCGGCTTCTTCTTTGTCTACCTTTTCCATGGCTTCCAGGATTTCATCGCGGGACAGGACGCGCGTCGCATCGAGGTCATCCGCATTGGGGCCCTTGCGGACCGGAGCTTCCTGGGCTTTCGGCGCTTCTTTATAGACGATTTTGCCATTGCGGCGGACGGCTTCGCCTTTGGTCGTGACAAAGGCCGTTTCTTCCGGATGCTCCCGCCGTTCGCCCAGCGTCATTTTCGGGACCTGCGGCAAGGGGGCTGTTTCTTCGTCGTCCGCTTCCTTCGGTAATTGTCTGGCATGCTTAACTGTTGCCGGGCTGCGGTGCTGGACCCTGCGCAGCGGCTGCGGCTCGCCGTCGTAGTGCGTCTTCGTCTTCGTGTTCCCTTTCTTCTCCGTTTGGGGACTACTCTCGGAGTGCCCTCCGCCGGAATACATAATATAACAAATTACAAAAAAGACGATTGCTATGCCCGCTATGATAGCGTACGGCAAAAAGTTTGTCATGTCATCCTCTCCTCTATTTTATCAAACTTCTTTCCCCATTGTAGCATAAGATGACGGCATGAGCTACTCCCTATTGCCGATTAATTCGCACTTTCGTATAATAAAAGAGTAAACTGATTTTTTGTCCTTCAAAGGAGTCTTTTTCATGGAAAAATATAAAGCCATCGTCTTCGACATGGACGGCACCGTCCTGGATACGCTGGACGAATTGACGAAAAGCCTGAACTATGTTTTCGCCCGTCACGGCCTGCCTGCCCTGACGCAGGATGCCATCCGTCCCTGCCTGGGCTTCGGCTACGACGGCTTCATCGACAAGGCCGCACCGGACGCGCCGGAACCCCTGCGGCGGACGATGACGGAAGAGTTCATCGCCTATTACAGCGCCCACTGCCAGACGACGACTTTCCCCTACGCCGGCATCCCTCAGGTTCTGGGCCGGCTCAAGGCGGCCGGCTACCACATGGCCATCGTCTCCAACAAAGGCCAGGGTGCCGTATCGGAACTGCACGATGAATACTTCAAAGACTATGTCGATTTCTCCTTGGGTGAAACGCCGATGTACCGCAAAAAGCCGGCACCAGACATGGTCTGGGAAGCCCTGAAGCGCCTGGGCTGTGCCAAAGACGACGCCATCTACGTCGGCGACTCGGAAGTCGACAAAGAAACGGCCGATAACGCCGGCCTCGACGCAGCCCTGGTCACCTGGGGCTTCCGCGACCGGGACTTCCTGGAATCCCTCCAGCCGACATACCTCATCGACACGCGGGAAGAATTGGGAGAACTCTTCGGAGTGTGATTTGAGTTTTAAGTTTGCAGTTTGTAGTTTTTAGTGAATGCTTTTAAATTTAAAGCCATTTTCTACAAACTACAAACTCCGTACTACAAACTATAAAGAGAAAGGGACCGCGCATGATGGAATAAACCTTCATGCGACAGTCCCTTTTGCGAACTGCGACCTGCGGGACGCCCTTTGGGCGTCCCCTACAAATCACTTCATCACGTCGTTCTGGACGGAGGTGATGGCGCTCGATGTGGCGTCGTCTAAGAGTTTGGAATAGAGTTGTCTTGTTTCTTTTTTCGTGTTTTCTGTCGTCACAGGGGCTTCTTCCGCTGTGTCTGTCTGTCCGGCTACCTGGACGATGGGAGCTTTCCCGGCGATGGGAGCCGTTTCCAGGCGGACCCGGCCGGCGCCGACGCGTTTGGCCAGTTCAGCCAGCGTCGCCTTGCCGACGGGATGGCGGACAGTGAGGACGACTTGTTCATTGACGTAGTCCGGCAGGGCGCCGACGTAGTTCTGGACGCCTTCGTTGTCGACGACGCAATGGATGGCCTTATTCATGAGCTGGCTGTAATCGCTGTGGCTCAGGGATACGCGGCGTATCTTGATGGCCTGCGGTTTGGCTACGTCCGTGTTGATGCGCTGCTGCAAGTATTTGCTGGGAGCGCCTTTGATGCCCAGGACCAGGGTATCGCCATCCCAGTACATCGTACCGCTACGGAAGTAGATCGGCACTGAGCCGTATTCGGCATTGATGGCCTTGATGAGCTGCGATTCGACCTGGACATGAGACGTATAGTCCCCGTCGGAGTGCATGAGGCGGTAAAATACCTGGGCGGCATCGGCCCGGGTCATGCCTTCTTTGGGATGGAAATAGTTATCTGCCGGCACCATGATGTTCTTGCTGTGCAGGACGTCGATGGCCCTGGCGTAAGCCGGCGCAATCGACGCGGCATCGGCATAGGGCTTGACGGCCTGGTCCGGGTCGGCCAGCTGATTGTACTGCAAGTAGCGGTAGATGACGTCGGCAAATTCTTCGCGGCTCACCGGTTCTTCGGGATGGAAATTCCCATCCTGATAGCCTGCCAGGATACCCTGGGCGGCGACGCTGTTCATGGCATCACCAGCCGTGCCCGACGGCACATCGTGGGCACCGGCCGCTTCCACCGGTGCCAGGGGGATATTGGCTGCCGAATTATAGAGCAGCTGGGCCAGGTCGCCGCGGGTCAGGACCCGGTCTGGCTCAAAGGTATCCCCTGTGATGAAAGTCAGGCACTGCGTATCATAGAGGTAATCGACAGCCGCGCGGTCGGTCAGGCTGCCCAGGTCTGTATAAGGGGCATCGGCCGAAACGGCACTGATGGACAAGATGGCCGCAGCTGCCAGGATGGCAGCGATTTTGTTCCGTACCATGGAAATCCTCCTCTGCTGCGATTACTGAATGACGATACGAAGGGCACTGCCCAGGGCTTTATTGAGGTTGTTCTGTGTTTCTTTGGAAATGGAGCTGACTGTGAGGACGACTTTTTCATTGAGATAATCCGGTTCCGTCGAAACGGTAGCATTCGTCGCTTCCGTAGCCTTGTAAATCTTTTCGGCCTGGGCCATGAGGTTCTTATAGTCGTCATAGCTGTACGTCGATTTCTGGACATAGACCGATTCGGCCGGGATATCCTTGTCGGCAGCAATGGCATCGGCCAGTTTCTGTTTGTTCTTCGGGTCTTTGACGCCGATGTGGAGCTTGTCGCCCTGCCAGTACATGATGCCGTCAGATGCAAAGGCTTTGACCGAGCCGTAGACGTCTTTGATATCCTTGAATGCCTTGGATTCCAGACCGTCCTGGCTCTGCGTCGTTTCCTTGACGCCGGTCAGGATGCGGTAGAGGACGTTGACGGCTTCACCGCGGGTGACATACTGCTTCGGGTTGAACATGTTGTAGTTGCCGCCCTTCATGTAACCGGCAGCGGCCAGGGCGTCGACGGCCTGACGGGCCCAGCTGGAAATCTTGGCTTCGTCGGCATAGGGAGCGGCCCCTTCGAGGGTGCTCATGCCCTTATAGGTCATGTAGTTGTAGGCGATGACGGCGAATTCTTCGCGGGTGATCTTCTGTTCCGGTTTGAACGTGCCGTTGCTGTAACCGCTCATGATCTGTTTGTCGACCAGCGAGGCAATGGCCCGTTCGGACCAGCGGCCTTTGACGTCGCTGAAGTTGGTCGTCTTGACTTTGGAATCTTCACCGATCATGTTGTTGATGATGGCAGCTGCGCCTTCACGGGTAATGTCTTCGTTCGGACGGAACTGGCCGTTCGTACCGCTGATGTAGTGCTGGTTATAAAAATACTGGATAGCGTCTTTGCCCCAATAATTGCTGATATCTGTAATCCCCGTCGATGCGGCAAAAGCCGACGTGCCGAGGGCGGCTGTCAGGGCCGTAAGGACCATCAATTTTTTGTACTTGTTCATGATTCATTCGCTCCTATCTATGTCAGTGTCGTAAAGGATACATGGATTGCATACCTATGTTTCATATCTTATTTATTTTATCACACCCCGCCCTATTAGGGAAGGCATAGAGCCGTGATTTGCAGGCCTCAATAGGCGTCGAAGATGGCCTGTATTTTTTCCCGGTCCGTCGTGTGGGCCAGGGCCAGCTGCAAGAGGATCTTGGCCTTCTGCGGCGTCAGGGAATCGGCCGTGACCGTCCCGTCATAAGCCGGAACCGGTGTAACCATGCCGCCCAGGGCGCGGGCAGCCCGGACGACGACCAGGCCCTGTTCCATCAAGGGTTGCAAGGCCTGCCAGACCGGTTCGGGCATCTTGCCATGGCCGAGACCCGTGATGACCAGTCCCGCTTTCCCCTGGGCCAGGCGGCGTACGTCGTCAGCGGTGAGGCCGACATAGGCATAGACGATGGCGACGACTGGCAGTTCTTTAGGAGCGGCCAGGTCCGACGACCACGTATGCTTGCGCAGGGGCTGCTGGTACAGGCGGGGCCGGCCGTCCTGCATATAGCCCAGGCAGCCCATCTGGCGGCCCTTGAAGGTATCGGCATGGGTCGTATCGGTCTTTTCGACGAAGCGGGCGCTGTGGACGGTGCTGTTCATGACGATGACGACACCGTATTTCCCCAGGTCCGGCCAGGACGCGGCCTGGACCGCTTCCAGGAGGTTCAGCGGCCCGTCGGCACTGATGGCCGTCGCCGGCCGCATGGAACCCGTAAGGACGACGGGCTTGATGGTGTGGACCGTGAGGTCGAGGAAATACGCCGTTTCCTCCATCGTATCCGTGCCGTGGGTGATGACGATGCCGTCCACGTCTTCCCGGTCGGCTACTTCCTGGACCCGATTGGCCAGGGACAGCCATAAAGCTTCGGTCATATCCGAACTGTCGATGTTGCAGAACTGTTCGCCCTGCACGTCGGCATAATCAGCCAGCTGGGGCACGGCTTCCAGCAGTTCATCTATCGACGTCTGGCCGGCAGCATAACCCGTCAGGTCATCGGCCGACGCGGCCTTGCCGGCAATCGTCCCGCCACAGGCCAGTACATATATCTTCTTTTTTTCCATTCTCATAGCTCCCCTCTGCAATGATGATATGGTTCTACTTTACCACAAATGGGGGGTTAGTGGCTAGTAGGGGCCGTCCTGAAGCCTTTCCAGCCCATCGGGTGCCGACCAACGGAAGGCGCAAGATGGTTGCTGGAACGGACAGCAGAGGCTAGGCGGCCCGCCTTGTGGCTAGGGGCTAGGGGTTAGCGGTTAGGGGTTAGGGGCTCGTGGCTCGTGATTCGTGATTCGTGGTTCGCGGCTCGTGGTTCGTGGCCCGGCTCCCCTGCTAGGGGAGCTGTCAGCGCAGCTGACTGAGAGGTTGCTTTTTAACGAGAGGCCTGCGGGCCGCCAGCCACGGCTGTCCGTTCTGCCCCCCTGCCCCGCCCGCTGGTCGGTACCTGGCGGGCTAGCTTGGGAAACCACACCTATCCTGAAGCGGGCCGCCCTTTGGGACGGCCCCTGCGAAATCGCATGCAGGCGATGGAAATGAGCGCAGGCCGCAGTCCGCAGATGGCAGGCCGCAAAAAACATACGGCCGGCGGCCTTGTGCGTAGGGGACGCCCAAAGGGCGGCGGCTGGCAGCTGACGGCTAGCTGCTGACGGCTAACTGCTGACGGCTGACGGCTGACGGCAAGAAAAAGACCCGGCCAGGGGAGAGGGCGGGTCTTTTTCTGTCGATATATAGAATGCGTCAGTGTTCAATAGTGGAGTGAGCGCCTTCGTGGACCGAAGGTACTCTGGCTGTTTCATCAGCAGCGGCCGCAGGGGCTGCGTTCAGCGTGCCTTTCTGGGCTTTGGTGATGATGCTGTGCTTATAGCCATAGCCAAAGTAGATGACCAGGCCGATGGCCAGCCATACGATGAAGCGGATCTGCGTGACTGTCGGCAGCATGATGACCAGGATACCGCAGAAGAGAATCGACAGAATCGGGATCAGCGGTACGCAGGGGCAGCGGAACGGGCGGACGCGGTCCGGCGCTTTTTTGCGGAGGATGATGACCGATGCCGATACGATGATGAAGGCTGCCAGCGTACCGATGTTGACCATTTCAGCGACGATACCGATAGGTACGAGGCCGGCCAGGATGGACGACACGATGGCGACCAACAAGGAGCTGCGGACCGGCGTCTTGGTCGTCTTATTGATGTGACCGAAGAAGCGCGGCAGCAGGCCGTCGCGGGACATGACGAAGAGGATACGGCTCTGGCCGAGACACATGACCAGGAGGACCGACGTGAGGCCGCAGATAGCGCCGACGGAGACGGCAGCGGCACCCCAATGATAGCCGACGAGCTGCAGTGCATAGGCAACGGGAGCGGCCGTCGTCTTGAACTGTAAGTACGGGACCATGCCGGTCAGGATGGCCGATACGGCAATGTAGAGAATGGTGCAGATGATGAGCGATAAGATGATGCCCCGAGGCAAATCTTTCTGCGGGTTCTTGACTTCTTCAGCAGCCGTCGAGACGGCGTCGAAGCCGATGTAAGCAAAGAAGATGACCGAAGCGCCTGTGAAGACACCGGACCAGCCATAAGGCATGAACGGCGTCCAGTTGGCCGGTTCGACGTGGCTGATGCCGAGGGCGATGAACAGGCCGACGACGGCCAGCTTGATGACGACGATGATGTCATTGACCAGGGAGCTCTGGGTGATGCCCTTCATGTTGATCAAGGTGATGATCCAGATGATGGCCATAGCCGGCAGATTGATGAGGCCCCCTTCTTCCGGCGCCGTAATGAATTCTTTCGGCAGAGCCAATCCCAGATTGGTCAGGATATTGCCGAAATACCCGGACCAGCCGATGGACACGGCGCTCAAGGCCAGGGTGTATTCCAAAATCAAATCCCAGCCGATAACCCAGGCCCAAAATTCGCCTAAGGCTACGTAACCGTACGTATAGGCGCTGCCGGCTACGGGAATCATGGCGGCGAATTCAGAATAGCAAAGTGCCGCACAGCCGCAGGCCAGTGCGGCGATGATGAAGGAAATGACCAGGGCCGGGCCGGAGTAATTGGCGGCGGCAATGCCGGTCAGGACGAAGATCCCTGTGCCGACGATACAGCCGATGCCCAGCATGGTCAGGCCGAAAGTCCCCAGGACGCGGTTCATGCCGCCGTCCTGTTTCGTTTCCGACAGAAACTGGTTGATGCTTTTCGTTCGGAAAATATTCTTTGACATACCTATCCCCCCTGTTATACATCCCCTAAGACATGAATGATAAAAATGATAACTATAAAAACATAAAAACCGCCAAGGTGGAAAACGAATCATTTCTATCATAAAGATGACTGATTCTTAGCTTTTCGCACCTTTGCGGTTTCTGTTTATACGTATATTATACTCATGTTTTTAAATTTGTAAAGTATATAGTCGTAATTAATTTAATATTTTCCATAGAGAAAGGTTTTGCCTCTTATTATTTTTAAGCAAATCCGATTTTCTCTTTAATGCAGTTCTGTCTGGAGCCAGTTGACGGCATCGCCCATCATGTTGGTCGTGACGAAGTGGCCCAGGTCATCGTAGACGATGGACTGGGTCTTGACGTCATCGCGCTGGGCCAGTTTTTCCAGATAGAGTTCCTGGGCAGCCCCGTCGACGACATCATCGGCACCGCCGCGGAGGGACAAGAGGGACCGGCCGCTGAGGCGGTCCATATGCGTATAGGGATCCATGGCGGCGAACTGCATCTGTATGAAACGGTAGGCCCGCGGCTTTTCGATGTGCAGGGCTGCCCGGAAGCGGCGGTCCGATTCATCCCACCAGCCGGAGCCGTTCATGACGACAGCCGTCTTGAATTCCCTGAAAAGGCTCACAGCCCCTAAGGCCGTGAAGCCGCCCATGGAATGACCCATGACGGCGATGGGCGTATCGGGCCAGTTTTCCTGTATATATTCCAGCATGACCGGCACTTCCGTCAGGTTCTGGAAGATGGTCTGCCAGAAATCAGAGTATACGACTTTCGATTCATAGTCCAGCGTGCCGCGGTGGCCATGGTTGACAGCGTCGGGAATGACGACGTCGTAGCCATAGGAAGCCAGGATGCGGCCGCGGACGGCCTGGAATTCTTTCTGCGACGACCAGCCATGATAGAACAGGACGACGCCTTTCGCTTTTTCACCGGACGTAATGACCAGACCGGGGATACCCTTGATACCTACTTGTTTTTCTTGAATCATTTCCATAAATCCTCTCTATTTTTTAATTAATCGCCGGCGGTAAGCCAGCGGTTCCTGCCATATCTCCGACCAGACGAAGCCGGCGTAGAGCTCCCGCGCCTGCGGCGTCAGCTGGCTCCAGGCCGCGGGCCGGACGCGGTGCGGCACCGATACGGGGGCTATAGCCGGACGGGGCGGCATGGCGGCCGGCACGATGGGCGGCTGCGCCGGGGCTGTCGTTTCCTGTGCGGAAATTTCGTTTCCAGCCGCATCTTCCCCGGTTTCAGCCGGAGCCGGCGCCTTGGCCGGTGCGGGTTTACGCCGCGGCGGCACGGGAATCGGCCCTTTCCGCCTGGGATAGCGGCGGCGCCGCCGCAGCAGGTCCGGCAGGATCGCCATCAAGGCGAAGGCCACGATAAGCCATAACATATCCATAAGGCTCACCTACTTTTCACTATGGCCTGCCGGACCGCGGTCGTCGTGGTGACTGTCCTGCCCCGTCGGGACCGACTGGGTCTTGGGGACGCCGGCCTGAGCAACAGCGGCGCGCATGTCCGTGTCGGCCATGATGTTCTTCATATTATAATAGTCCATGACGCCTAACTTGCCTTCGCGCAGGGCCTGGGCCAGGGCCAACGGGACTTCGGCCTGGGCTTCGACGACTTTGGCCTGCATTTCCTGGGTATAGGCCTGCATTTCCTGCTCTTTGGCCACAGCCATGGCCCGCCGTTCTTCGGCCTTGGCCTGGGCGATCTGCTTATCCGCTTCGGCCTGGTCCGTCTGCAGGCGGGCGCCGATGTTGCGGCCTACGTCGACGTCGGCAATATCGATGGACAAGATTTCAAAGGCCGTCCCGGCGTCGAGGCCCTTGCTGAGGACGGTCTTACTGATTTCATCAGGGTTTTCCAGGACCTGCGAATGGTCCCGTGCCGAGCCGACACTGGTGACGATGCCTTCGCCGACGCGGGCGATGACCGTCGCTTCACCGGCACCGCCGACGAGGCGGTCGATGTTGGCGCGGACCGTGACCCGGGCCCGGACTTTCAGTTCGATGCCGTTCTGGGCGACAGCCGAGATGAACGGCGTTTCGATGACCTTGGGATTGACGCTCATCTGGACGGCTTCCAGGACGTCGCGGCCGGCCAGGTCGATGGCGCAGGCCCGTTCAAAGGTCAGGGACATCGTCGCCCGATGGGCGGCAATGAGGGCATCGACGACGCGGTCGACGTCGCCGCCGGCCAGGTAATGGGCTTCCAGCTGGTTGACGTTGACATCGAGGCCGGCCTTGTTGGCCTTGACCAGGGGCAGGATGATCTTCGACGGGATGACCCGGCGCAGGCGCATGCCGATGAGGTTGACGATGCCGACGGATACGCCGGCGGCCATGGCCGAAATCCACAAACCGATGGGCACGAAGTGCAGGAACAGGGATACGATGATGACAGCGGCCACGATGATGATGACAGGCACTGCCAAAAAGGATACGATAGACATAAGATACCTCCTTCTCAGGGTTTGGGATGGCGTTCCGGTTCCGGTTCGACGACGACGCGGCTGCCTTCGACTTTGACCACGCGGACGATGACGTCGCGGCCGATGAACGTGCCGTTGGCCGTGGCATCGACGCGCTCTTTGCCGATGCGGATCGTCCCGGACGGACGCAGAATGGTAATGGTCTTGCCCCGTTCATAGAGATATTTGCTGTAATCGGCCTGGGCCGTATATCCCTTTTCTTTCGTCGAACGGTTCTTGAGGGTCAATTTTTCAAAAAGCCGGCTCTTGGGCAAATGCTTGCCGACGATATAGAACAATATGATGGCCAGGACCGTCCCGCCGGCCAGGATGTAGACGGCCTCATACGTGGCTCCCAGCATGAAGAACAGGCTGCCGAACAAGAGGACGACGCCGGCCAGGCCAAAGATGCCGACGCCAGGCGACGCCAGTTCCAGGCCGATGCAGAGCAGACTGACCAGGAAGGCGGCGACGATTTTCAGGCCGTCGGCCAGGGACTCGTTGCCCGACAGGAGCAGCAGGCCGCCGAAGACGAAGGCCGTAGCGATACCGGCGCCGATGCCGGCCATCTTGATTTCTGCCAGCAAGGCGGCGATGATCAGGGCGACGAAGACCGTGCGGACATAGGGATTCTGCAAGATGCCGACGGCGTCATCGCGCCAGTCCTTGTCGACATAGGTCAGGCGGGCATCGCCCAGGCTGTACAGGGTCAGGGCTTCGGACAACGTATCGGCCGAGCCGTCGGACACGTTGAGTTCCCGGGCCTGGCCGTCGGATAAGGCCAGTATCTTCCCCGGTTCGGCATAGTCGGGATACCCCTGGGACTTGTCGACCATGGCTTCGGCGACACCGGGATTATGGCCATTCTGGGCCGCCGTCGCGCTGAACTCGGCTTTCAGGGCGGCAATGTTCTTCTCCGTATTGGGAATCGGTTCGGCAGCGCCGATGCTGCTGCCCGGCGCCATGATGATGTGGCGGCACGACAGGGCGATGAGGGCCCCGGCCGACCAGGCCCGCGACGTGACATAGGCAATAGTCGGCACGTCGGATGCCATGAGCATGTCGCGGATCTTCAAGGCGCTGTCGACGCGGCCGCCCAGGGTATTGATGGTAATGACGACGGCCGTATCGCCTTCTTCGGCGGCCTGGCGCAGGCCGCGCTGGATAAAGGCGGCCTGGCTGCCGTCGATGTCACCGGAAATAGGCAGGACGCGGACGGAATCGGCCTGCACGACAGCAGCCGGTGCGGCAGCTGCCAGAGAAAAGAATAAGACAGCAGCTGTTATCATGCGTAATAGAAAGGTCATTCCCTCACCTGCTTTCATTCACTTTTGTTCGGCGCCTCGATACATTGAAAATAACCGGCACGCTGGAGTTTTTCCAACTCTTCCGGCGAAATGTTGCGGGCAGCCTGTTTTTCTAGTTCTTCAATCGGCTTGTCTTCAATCATATGAATCTTGTCGATGACGGCATCATAGACGGCAGGCGGCTTGTTCTCCTTGATCCAGTCCAGCATGTGGTCGAGCCACTTGCGGCACGTCCAGGAATCTTCGCCATGGTTGTGGCCGCGGAGTATCTGGATCTGGGCCTGTTCCGGAATCTTGGCCAGGAACCAGTTCCATCGTTCCCGGGCAATGAGATAATGATAAAGTTCATCGACATCGCGCAGATGCTGTTCCCGAAGTTCCAGCGTATAACGCGACCAAAATAAACTGAGTGTCATATTGACTACCTCCAAGCAACTCTATATAACTAGTTTATCTTAAGATATTCTACACAGAATTGTCAAACTCCTGCTGGCAAAAAGAAAATCTTTTGTATATGTGAAAAAAGGCGCTGTCCCATGAAGACAGCGCCTTTTTTAGCAGTCAGCGGCTAGCTGTTAGCTGTTAGCGGATGGTTTTAAATTTTTAGCCATCCACTAAAAACTACAAATGCTGAGAAATCAACCTCTCAGACCGCCTTTGGCGGCCAGCTCTCCTATGAGGAGAGCCTTTCGTCAAACATCATACATCAAACATCAAACTATTTTCACGAATCAAATGCGGCTTCCATGGCAGCGGCTTTTTCCCGGACGGCTTCGGCCGCTTCTTCGCCCATGTAGGCTTCGGCCAGGTTGGCGATGTCGTCTTCATGGACGCCCATGTCGGCAATGCGCAGGTCGAGGTGCAGGGCCTTGGCCAGGTAGCAGAGGCGGGCAGCGCAGTCATCGGACGTGAAACCGCCCATGGTGCGGGCCAGTTTGCCATAGAGGAAGGGATCCTTACCGGCCTTGGCGTCGACGACGACGGGCACGATGGCGGCCAGGAGGACTTCATCGGCTGCAAAGGACGTCTTGGCGACGGCCTGTTTCAGGTCTTTGGCGACCTGGCAGCCCGTTTCGGCACTGACCATGCTGCCGATGACGCCGGCTAGGACGACTTTTTCCCAAGCCCCTTTGTCGGCATTTTCCCCACAGACGCCGACGAGCCTGTCATTCAGGATGTCGATGGCATAGAGGGCCATGGCATCAGTCAGCGGCTGGGCATCGGGCGCCGTATAGGCCCGGATACATTCGCACAGGGCGGCAAAGCCGGAGACGGCCCGGTCTTTCTGGCTCATGCCGGTCATGCAGTCCGGATCGACGAGGACGACCTTGGCCAGCAGGGCTTCGTCATAGCTGCCATCAGGCAGGGATGCATCGAAGCAGGCGCCGGCGTGATACGTCGTCGGTACGAAATTCAAGGGCATCATGGCCCTGCCCATGGTGCGGGCAGCGGCACTGGCAATCAGCTTGGCCCCTTCCATGACGGTATTGCCGCCGATGGCGACGATGAAGTCGCTGCCGTTCTTCTTGATTTCGTCGACTGCCGAATCAGCCGTAATATCCAGGGATTTCCCCGTAATATGAGCAAAGCGGGCTACGGAAATGCCAGCCTCTTTCAGGCTCTTTTCGACTTCATTGACGATGTCCCGCCCATTGGTAGCGGCATCGGTGACGACCAGGGCCTTGGCCCCATAGGCCTTGAAGAGTTCCCCGGCCATATGGCGCTTGCCGGCGCCGAAGACGACGGACACAGGCATAGAGAAGGAGAAGCTCAGCGGCTGCGATACATAAGTGACAGGCGCATCGGATTCGACGTCGTGCAGGGCTGCAGCCATGGCCTGACCGAAAGCCAGGTCGCCCGCTTCTTCGACAGCTTCATTATCGACAGCGACGTCGATATGGGTAGCGAATTTGCTGCCGTATTTAGCCTTGCAATAGAACCCGAAGAGGACGCCCAGGACGGACCAGCCCAGGACCATGCCCCATTCCTGGGGAACCAGAGTAGCGCCGGAGCCGGGGATCATGTACATGACGACCATGAAGCCCGACATGAGGATGGCCATGGCGCCGACCAGTTTATAATGGCTGACCTTGTAGGGACGGGCCATTTCCGGAGCCTTTTTGCGCAGGATAACGAAGGAAATGGCGACCATACAGTAAGCGACGCAGCAGCCGAAGTTGCCGGCATCGACGACCCAGACCAGCATCTTCTTGCCGAAGAACGGCGCGATGATGGACAAGAGGCCGATGAGCAGGAGCGCGTTGATCGGCGTCTTATATTTGTCGTGCAATTTCGCAAAGACATGTGGAATCATGTACGATTCAGCCATGGAATACATGGCGCGGCTGCCGCCGATGAGGAAGGAGTTCCAACTGGTGATGATACCGCAGAGACCGCCGATGATGAGGACCTTGGCCATGATGGAGCTGCCAAAGGCGACAGCCATAGCATCGGCCGTAACCAGGCCGCCGACGCCTTTCATGGCGACGGCGATTTCCGAATTATTCATGACATAGCCGACACCGCAGATAATGAGGGCATAGAAGAGAACGGCCAGAACAATGGACAAAATCAGGATACGGCCGATTTTCTGCAAGGATACGGAAATTTCTTCCGCTGCCTGAGGAATGACATCGAAGCCGATGAAATAGAACGGCGTCATGACGGCAACGGCCAAAGTCCCTTTGAGCATATCCGTCGTCGTAGCCCCCATGAACAGCTGACCTTCCAGGTTGGCCGTCGTACCGGTCAGGGCCGATGCGGCGATGAGCAGGATACCGACGCCGCCGATGATGACCGTCAGGATGGTCTGCAAGATGGCCGCCGTCTTGGTCCCGACGATATTGATGGCCGTAATGAAGACAGAAACCAGAATAGCTACGGCCAGCCAGGAAGCGTAAATGTCGAAGCCGGCAACGGTATACATATAACCCGTCAGGAAATCAGGATAAATATAAGCGACGATCGTCGGCAGTGCGCAGGCTTCAAAGCAGACGACGCTGACATAGCCGAGGACGATCATCCACGTACAAATAAAGGAACCAATGGGCCCCATGGCCTTATAACTGAAGACGTGTTCGCCACCGCACTGCGGCATGGCCGACGTCAGTTCCGCATAGGTCAGGCCGACGAAGAAGACCATGATGCCGCCGATAGCAAATCCCAGCATAGCGCCGAGGACACCGCCTTCCATGATCCAGTCGCCTGTCGATACGACCCAGCCCCAGCCGATCATAGCGCCAAAGGCGATGACCAGGACGTCCCAGGCACTCAGGACTTTATCAAAATCAGACTTTTTTGTAGCCATCTTTCATACCCCCTCAAGTCTCTTCAAAACACATTTCGACGAAGGATTTGATGAATTTCGCCGTCTTTTCCCAGCCCAGGACGCTGCTGTCGACCAGCAGGTGGCGGTTGTGACGGTCGCCGCGATAAGTGCCGGTGATGTATTTATACCGGCGATGGAGGGCATTGTCATAATCCCGGATGACTTCTGCCGCATGGCGTTCGGATAAATTCATCTTTTCCATGATGGTCTTGATGCGTACTTCCGTCGGTGCATAGACGAAGACGTTGACGACATCATCCTGCCCCTTCAGGATGTAGTCGCTGCACCGGCCGATGATGACGCACGATGTTTTGGCCATCTTGCGGATGACATCGAACTGCGTGTAAATGACTTTATTCGACAGATTCGCATAGCGCGTCCCCAACGACGTTTCGATGCCGTACGGAACGAAATTCTTATTATCTGCTTCTTCTACGAGATGTTTTTCTACGCCGATTTTTTCCACGACTTTATCTACGAGATCCCGGTCGTAGTATTCGATTCCCAGCGACTTGGCCAGCATCTTGCCGATTTCCGGTCCGCCGCTGCCGAATTCACATCCCACAGTGATGACGAAATGTTTCATTTCGTTTCCCCCTTTTTTAAGAAAAGGTGCCTGCCAACCCCTCAATTCTGGCAGACACCTTCTCATACCCCTCAGTTACGTGTACTTATTTTGCCAATTCTTCGACCGATTCCTTGATGATGGCAATGGCCTTGTCGACGTGTTCCTTCTGGAGGATCAGCGGCGGTACCAGGCGCAGGACGTGTTCGCCGATAGCTGTCGACAGCATGTGTTTGTCGAAGCATTTATGCTTCAAGTCGACGCTGTTGATCTTGTCGTCGAATTCAAGCCCCAGGAAGCAGCCCTGACCGCGGGCTTCCTTCAGATGCGGCAGTTTTTCGCGGGCCTGTTCCAGGAAGTATGCCCCCATCTTCTTGGCATTGCCGGCCAGGTCTTTGTCCAACAGTTCGTTGACTTCGGCCAAAGCAGCGGCGCAGCAGACCGGATGGCCGCCGAAGGTACTGCCGTGGGAACCCATGGTGAAGGCTTTGGAAACGTCTTCGCGGGCGCAGATGGCTGCAATCGGCATGCCGCCGCCAAGGGCTTTTGCCATGGAAACGATATCCGGTTTGATGCCGTAGTTCATGTAGGACATGACAGCACCGGTGCGGCACCAGCCGCTCTGTACTTCGTCCAGGAGGAGGAGCAGGCCTTTTTCATCGCACAGTTTGCGCAGGCCTGTGAGGAATTCTTTCGTTGCCGGATGGACACCGCCTTCGCCCTGTACCGGTTCGACCATGATGCCGATGGTGTTTTCCGTGATGGCGTCTTCAAAGGCTTTCAAATTGTTGAATTCAGCATATTTGAAGCCCGGTGTCATGGCGCCGAAACCGATCTGGCAGGCATTGTCCGGCTGGCCCGTAGCACTCATGGAACCAAAGGTACGGCCGTGGAAGGATTCTTTTGCCGTAATGATTTCGTATTTGTTGGGACCAAAGTGTTCGACGCCGTATTTACGGGCCATCTTGATCATGGCTTCGTTGGCTTCTGCACCGGAGTTCTGGAAGAAAATCTTGTCCATGCCGATGGTCGTGCAAATCTTTTCAGCCAGCAGGGCCTGCGGGACCGTGTACGGATAGTTGAAGGTCTGCATGATGTCCATGCACTGGTCGATGACGGCCAGGACGACTTTATCGTTACAGCTGCCGGCACTGTTGACGGCGATACCAGCGTAGAAATCGAGGTACGGCGTGCCGTTTTCATCGTAGACGTACATGCCCTTGCCGCGTTCAGCGATCATGTCGAAGCGTTCGTACGTTTCGATCATGTACTTGTCTACTTTGGCTTTGATTTCTTCTTTGGTCAATCCTACATCGCGTAATCTCATTCGTAACTCCCCCTAAACTGATGATTTTATAAAGAAATGATAACTAACAAAGAATTCCCCACATAAAAACAGAGGCAAGGAAAGCTGATGTTCCATCAGGCTCCCTTGCCCCTTGTCTCCGTTATTTTCTTTGTTGAATATAGTGTAATACTTTACACTTTCTTTGTCAATATGTTATTTGCTTTTATTTTTATAAAGTTGAAATCCGCTACACTTTCAAAATTAAGTGGAATCGTTTTACTTGCGGAACAAGCCCATGGCCTTGGCGGCTTTTTCGTAAGTGACGCTGGCCTTGGCGTGTGCCTTGGCAGCGCCCTTGTCGAGGATGGCGTCCAGTTCGGGGTCGCCGACGAGCTGGCGGTAACGCTGCTGGATCGGTTCCAGCGTCGAAATGATGGCATCGGCCACGTCTTTCTTGAAGGCGCCGTAGCCCTTGCCGGCGTAGGCCGCTTCGACCTGTTCGTGGGTCTGGTCGGTCAAGGCCGAGAAGATTTCAATGAGGTTGGAAATGCCCGGCTTGTTTTCCTTATCGTAATGGACGGAGTTTTCACTGTCCGTCTGGGCCCGCTTGATTTTCTTTTCAATGGCTTTCGGTTCGTCCAGGAGGTAAATCGTCGCCGTCGTGTTGTCGTCGGATTTACTCATCTTCTTGGTCGGTTCCTGGAGACTCATGACGCGCGTGCCGTCCTGGCCGAGGTAGATATCGGGAATGGTGAAGACTTCGCCGTAGAGGCGGTTGAAGCGCTGGGCCAGGTTGCGGGTGATTTCCATGTGCTGCTTCTGGTCGTCGCCGACGGGGACGAAGTTGGTCTGGTACAAGAGAATGTCCGCAGCCATGAGGGGCGGATAGGTCAACAGGCCGGCCGGGATGGAATCGCCCCGTTTGGAAGCCTTGTCCTTATACTGGGTCATGCGTTCCAATTCGCCGACATAGGACAAGGTAATCATCATCCAGCCCAGGAGTGCGTGTTCCGGGACTTCCGACTGGACGAAGAGCGTCGATTTTTCCGGATCCAGACCGGAAGCCAGGTAGATGGCAGCCAGTTTCCGCGTACGTTCATGCAAAAGCTGCGGATCCTGAGGGACCGTGATGGCATGCTGGTTGACGACGCAGTAATAACATTCGTTGCCGTCCTGGATCTTCGAGAAATTGCGCAGTGCGCCTAAATAGTTGCCTAAAGTCAAATTGCCGCTCGGCTGAATGCCAGAAAAAATAATAGACATGATGGATTCCTCCCTAGTTCAATAAAAAAATCCTTCCATCCCTCACATTAGGGACGAAAGGAAAGTCATTTCCGCGGTACCACCCTGGTTGGCAAAACTGCCCGGCTCATATGCACACGTAGATGCATTCTTTCCTGGTAACGGTGAAAGTTCCGGCAGGACCTACTCGCGTTCAGCCTGCATCTCCCGGGCCCATTCCCGCTCATGGCCTCTTCGCCGGACTTCCACTGCCACCGGCTCGCTGTCAAGGGTATCATGACGGTACTTGCTCCCGTTCATGGACGTTCTCTATCACTTTTGATGCATCTATCTTATATCGAAGCGAAGGCCTTGTCAAGTTTTTCTTTTTTGCTTGACTTGGAGTTGACTCCATATCTTATAATGACTTATATCCCAAAAAAACAGGAGGAATTCTATGAAAGCCAAATATAAAAAAATCATCGCCTTTTCCCTGGCCGCTGCCGTCATCGCCGCCGTCAGTGCCTATACCTGGCTGCCGGGTACGAAGACCGTCGCCAGACAGGGCGTCAAGGCCACCAAAGCCGCAGCGGCCCACTACCTGTCGACGGATGCCGTCGATGCCTCGAACATCCGCCAGGTCATCACAGCCGACAGCACGACGTCGCGGACCTTCATGTGGCAGTCGGACTACGCCGAAGAGAATCCTGTCGTCGAATACCGCCAAGCCGGCGACGACGATTCCCTCATGCAGCTTCCCGCTTCCAGTGACGCCTTCAGCGACGATGGCGTGACGACGTACATCCACACGGCGGCCGTCACCGATCTAAAACCGGGTACGGCCTATGAATACCGCGTCGGTGCCGGCGACAAGCGCAGCAGCTGGCAGTCCTTCCATACGGCCCAGGGCCATGACTTCAAGGCCCTCATCTTCCCGGACTCCCAGTCCAGCGACTACAGCGTCTGGGCCGCCACAGCCCAGCCTGCCTGGCAGCGCAACCAGGACGCCCAGTTCTTCATCAACATGGGCGACCTCGTCGATAACGGCCAGGACCATTACCAGTGGAACGCCTGGTTCGACGTCGTCGGCGACATGATCGCCCGCATCCCCGTCGTCCCCCTCCTGGGCAACCACGAAACGTATGACAAGGACTGGAAAGTCCGCATGCCCGAAGCCTACCTGCACCTCTTCGCCCTGCCTCGTATCGACAGGGAAAAATACCAGAACCAGTTCTACTCCTTCGACTACGGTGACGTCCACTTCGTCGTCCTCAACACGCAGTCCCAGGAACTGGCTGATTTCGAGCCCAGCCTCGACGAAGACGAAGTGGCCTGGTTCAAGGAAGACATGGCCAAGACGACGAAGAAATGGAAAATCGTCCTCATGCACAAGGACCCGCTCCAGTACGGCTTCGCCAACCGGCCCCAGCCCCGGGAAGAAGGCTTCTCGCCCGAAGGCCGGCTGTGGATGCCCCTCTTCGACCAGTACGGCGTCGATGCCGTCCTCTCGGCCCATCTCCACACCTACCGCGACCGGGGCCATATCAGGAACTTCCAGCGCGATGAATCGGGCCCGCTGTACCTCATCACCGGCGTCGCCGGCAACGTCCAGTATCCGGGCCTGTGGAAACAGCACAGCCTCGACGAATACGTCGCACCCCAGCCGGAAACGGACAATTACATGACCCTGGAAGCGACGGACGACAGCCTGACCTTCCGCAGCTTCCTGCCCGACGGCCAACTCTTGGAGGAAAAAAGTATTTCCTCGCACAAATGAAAAAAAGTATGATATAATAGATGCAATCCGGAAGTTCCTTCAAAACGGTACGGATACGAATTGACAAGGAGGAATAAAAATAATGGCACAGATTACAAAAGACACGGGTATCATTGAAGCCGTTCAGAAATATCCGCAGATCATTGAAATCTTCCAGCAGTACGGCCTCGGCTGCATTGGCTGCATGGCTGCTCACTTTGAAACCATCGGCCAGGGCGCTGGTGCCCACGGCATCGACGTCGACGCCCTCATTGCTGACCTCAATGACTGCATCGCTGCTAGCGGAAAATAAGGTAGAAAAAAGCGTTGTCCTGACGGACAACGCTTTTTTAGTGGCTCGTGGCTAGCGGCTCCCCTCATAGGGGAGCTGGCCGCCGAAGGCGGTCTGAGAGGTTGCTTTTAACCAAAAAAGACCCTCGCATGATGGTAGAAGCCTTCGTGCGACAGGCCCTTTTTTAATGGCTCGTGGCTCGTGGCTAGGGGCTAGCGGCTCCCCTTATAAGGGAGCTGGCCGCCGAAGGCGGTCTGAGAGGTTGCTTTCGACCAAAAAAGACCCTCGCACGATGGCAGAAACCTTCATGCGACAGGCCCTTTTTAGTGGCTAGTGGCTAGTGGCTAACGGCTCCCCTTATAGGGGAGCTGGCCGCCGAAGGCGGTCTGAGAGGTTGCTTTTGACCAAGAAAAAGGGCCCTCGCATGATGACGAATACCATCATGCGAGGGCCCTTTTGCGGCCGGCGGACTGCGTTATTCATTATAATTCGTGGCGGGCGCCCCACGTGGCGCCCCTACATGCGAACGGCGGCCTGCGTTATTCGTCATAATCCGTGGCGCCCTACACGCGGACCGCAAACTGCGAACTGCGGCCTGCGGAACGCCCAAGGGGCGTTCCTACCCTTGATGGCTGACTTCGTGGCCGCCACCCAGGTGTTCCGGATAGCCGCGCTGAGCAAAGTCGGCAGCTGCCGTGAAGAGGATGTCTGTCGACGAGTTGAGGGCCGTTTCGGTCGAGTCCTGGAGGACGCCGATGATGAAGCCGACGCCGACGACCTGCATGGCAATATCATTGGAGATACCGAAGAGGCTGCAGGCCATGGGGATCAGCAGCAGCGAGCCGCCGGCAACGCCGGAAGCACCACAGGCACCGATGGCCGAAAGGACGCTGAGCAAGAGGGCCGTCGGGAAGTCGACGGAAATGCCCAGGGTGTGGACGGCAGCCAGGGTCATGATGGAAATGGTAATGGCTGCGCCGGACATATTGATGGTCGCACCGAGCGGAATGGTGACGGTATACGTATCGGGATTGACGCCGAGTTCCTTGGCCAGGGACAGGTTGACCGGGATATTCGCGGCCGAGCTGCGCGTAAAGAAGGCCGTGACGCCAGACGTCTTGACGCATTTCCATACCAGCGGGTACGGATTGCGGCGGATCTTGGCGTAGACGATGATCGGGTTGATGACGAAAGCGAAGAGCAGCATCGTCCCTAAGAGGAGACAGAGCAATTTAGCATAACCGATGAGGGCACCGATGCCGTTGGACGAAACGGAGTCGGCGACGAGGCCCATGATGCCGAGCGGAGCCAGGCGGATGATCCACTGGACGCAGGTCGTGACAGCGTCGGCACAGTCATCGAGGACGGCTTTCGACGATTCGGAGACGCGGCGGACGGCAACGCCGAACAGGCAGGCCCAGCCGAGGATACCGATGTAGTTGCCCGTCATCAGGGCGTGAACCGGGTTGTCGACGATGTTCTTGAGGAGCGTCGTCAAGACTTCGGCAATGCCTTCCGGTGCCTTATTGCCGGCAGCCGATACGTCGAGCTGCAGCGTCAGGGGGAAGACGAAACTGATCATGACGGCAAAGAAAGCCGCTAAAAAAGTACCGATGAGATACAGGATGATGACATCTTTGATGTTCGATTCATGGTCTTCCTGTTTGCGGCCCAGTGCAGCGGCGACCAGGACGAAGACCAATACCGGGGCGATGCCCTTCAAGGCCCCGACGAAGATGACGCCGAGCAAGGCCAGTTCTTTCCCTGCTGCAGGAAAAGCCATAGCCACGGCGATACCGATGACCAAGCCGATGATGATCTGCTTGATCAGGCTGATGCGGTTCAATGCATTCCATAAACTATGCATAAATAAAACCTCCTACCCTAATTCCATGTTACAAATGTATAATGTATGAATACACTTGTTTATTATAAAGCAAAAGCCGTAAATTTTCAATAAAAAAAAGAAATCTCATGTAAAGCTTTTTGTTATCACGCAGGTTTTCTTTGCCTTTGATGTATGATGTTTGACGAAAGGCTCTCCTCATAGGAGAGCTGGCCGCCAAAGGCGGTCTGAGAGGTTGATTTCTCAGCATTTGTAGTTTTTAGTGGATAGCGCTAAATTTAAAACCATCCGCTAGCTGCTGACTGCTAGCCGCTGACTGCTAAAAAAAGGGGCTGTCGCACGTGCGACAGTCCCTTTTTTCATATATCAAACTTTTATTCACTTAATACGGCAGCGCAGCGGGCGCAGAGGGTCGGATGGTTCGGATCCGAGCCGACAGTGTCGCTGTGGATCCAGCAGCGTTCGCATTTTTCAGCTGTCGACGGAGCAACGACGACTTTCATGTCGCCGTGGTCTTCACCGGCAACGGCTTCAGCCGGGGCTTCGCCTTTGACCAGTTTGGCTTCGCTGACGATGAGCAGCGTGGCCAGCTGATCCTGCCACTGGCTGAGGAAATCGTAGTCTTCGCCATCGGCATAGATGGTGACGGCTGCGTCCAGG
Organism: Megasphaera indica; assembly: GCF_046614755.1. Classification (NCBI taxonomy): domain Bacteria; kingdom Bacillati; phylum Bacillota; class Negativicutes; order Veillonellales; family Veillonellaceae; genus Megasphaera; species Megasphaera indica. The sequence goes on along the minus strand of NZ_JBKKJR010000009.1, from coordinate 52,490 downwards.
GCATGGCCGATCTTGTGTTCCTTACGGGCGCCTTCGAGGACACGCGTCAAATCGCGGCGGTACGACAGGAACTGAGCCCAGCGGGCATCGAGGTCAGCGTCGAGATATTCTTTGTGAGCCTTGGGCCAATCGGTGAGCAGGACACTTTCTTCCTTGCCTTCGACAGCGGGCATGTTCTGCCATACTTCTTCGGCCGTGAAGGACAGGACCGGTGCGACGATCTTGACCAGCGTATCGAGGATGATGTACATAGCCGACTGGGCGCTGCGGCGGATATGGGAATCAGCCTTTTCCGTGTACAGGCGGTCTTTGATGACATCCAGGTACATGGCGCTCAAATCGACGGTGCAGAAGTTGTGGATAGCGTGGTACATGACGTGGAACTGGTAGTTTTCATAAGCATCGGTGACTTCTTCAAAGACCTGTTCCAGACGCAGGAGAGCCCATTTATCGAGGTCCGTCATGTCCTGGTAAGCAATCGTATCCTTAGCCGGATCGAAGTCGGCCAGGTTGCCCAGGAGGTAACGGAAGGTGTTGCGGATCTTGCGGTAGACGTCGGAGAGCTGTTTCAGGATCTTCGGCGACAAGCGGATATCCCCCTGGTAGTCAGCCGACGATACCCACAGGCGCAGGACGTCAGCGCCGTATTTTTCGATGACTTCCTGGGGAGCGACGGTGTTGCCGACGGATTTACTCATCTTGCGGCCTTCGCCATCGACCGTGAAGCCGTGGGTCAGGACCGATTTGTACGGAGCATAGCCGTTGACGGCAACCGACGTGAGCAGGGAGCTGTTGAACCAGCCGCGATGCTGGTCCGAGCCTTCCAGGTACATTTCGCAGGGATAATCGAGGTCCGGGTCATTTTTCAGTACGCCCTGATGGGTGCAGCCGCTGTCGAACCAGACGTCCATGATATCCGTTTCCTTGCGGAAGTGCGTGCCGCCGCAGTGCGGGCATTTATAGCCTTCCGGCATGAGTTCCTTGACGTCGTGCATCCACCACGTATCGGAGCCTTCTTTGGCGAACATATTCTGTAAATGAGCGATGGTTTCATCATTGATGATGTGTTCGCCGCAGTCTTCGCAGTAGAAGATAGGAATCGGCACGCCCCAGACACGCTGACGGGAAATGCACCAGTCACCGCGGTCGTGGATCATATTGTAAATGCGGTCATGGCCCCAGGACGGAATCCATTTGACCGTGTCGATGGCATCGAGGGCTTTCTGGCGGAAGCCGTCGACCGAAGCGAACCACTGTTCCGTAGCGCGGTAGATGATCGGTTCCTTGCAGCGCCAGCAGTGCGGATACTGATGGCGGAACGTGCTCTTGGCAAAGAGGGCGCCCAGTTCAGCCAGTTTCTTGATGACCGGTACGTTCGTATCGAAGACGAACTGGCCTTCAAAGCCGGGAACCTTGTCGGTGTAACGGCCCGTGCCGTCGACTGTGCCCAGCGGCTTGAGGCTCCAGGAAGCATATTTCTTGCAGACATCAAAGTCGTCCTGGCCATGGTCCGGAGCGGTATGGACGAGGCCGGTACCAGCTTCGAGAGTGACGTGGTCGCCGAGGATGATGGGGACTTTACGGTCATAGAAGGGATGCTTGAAGACCAGGCCTTCGAGCTGTTTGCCCGTCATGACGTCGGGCAGGACTTCGTAGTCGTCGACTTTGCCGGCTTTCATGGTCGGTTCGACCAGGTCTTTGGCCATGAGCAGGTATTCGTCGCCAATGCGGACCCAGACGTATTCAAAGTTTTCGTTGGCACTGATGGCGACGTTGCAGGGAATGGTCCACGGCGTCGTCGTCCAGATGAGGGCGAAGACCTTGTCCGGATCGGCACCTTTCGGCATATGGCAGTTGAGGTCGACGGACTTGAATTTGACGTAAATGGAGAAGGATTTATCATCCTTGTATTCGATTTCAGCTTCAGCCAGGGCCGTTTCGCAGTGCGGGCACCAGTAAACGGTCTTCAGGCCTTTGTAGATGTAGCCTTTCTTGGCCATTTCCCCGAAGACGCCGATCTGAGCGACTTCGACGGGCTTGCGCAGCGTCAGGTACGGATGGTCCCAGTCACCGAGGACGCCGAGGCGGATGAAGTCTTTCTTCTGTTCTTCCACGCGGGCCAGGGCGTAGTCACGGCATTTGGCACGCAAGTCGAGGGGGGCCATTTCGTGGCGGTTGAGGCCCGTATCTTTGATGACGGCGTGTTCGATAGGCAGGCCGTGCGTATCCCAGCCGGGAACGTATTTCGTGTAGCAGCCCTGCTGGGTCTTATATTTGAGGATAATGTCTTTTAATACTTTATTCAATGCATGGCCGATGTGGATCTTGCCATTGGCATACGGAGGACCGTCGTGAAGAATGAACTTGGGCGCACCGTCCCGTTTCTTCAAGCGTTTTTCATAAATCTTGTTGTCCTGCCAGAATTTCAAAAAGTCCGGTTCCCGTTTCGGCAAGTTGCCGCGCATGGGGAAATCGGTCTGAGGCAGATGTAAAGTCTTACCGTAATCCATTGTGTTTCCTCCTCTGAATCTGTGAAAAAAAATAACGTCTCCGTCCCCAAAAGGGACGAAGACGTAATCACCGTGGTACCACCCTATTGACTGCCGGAGCAGCCACTTTGACGCGCAATAACGACGCGACCCGGCAGCTGGTTCGCAGCTGCAGCTCCCAAGTGATCCGCCAGCATACGGCCTTTTCCGGGCTCACACTATCCCCGGTTCGCTGAAAAGGCAGTGACGACACTGGCCGTCTTGTTCATCGCTTTTCATTTTTTATGACAATTACTTGTACATAGACGTATTGTAAAGGCTTCTCCCCCATTTGTCAAGAGGCTTACTTCCAATACTGGACCGTACTTTCATCAATACCGATGGAAGCCGCCTTGAAGACAGGGTTCCTGCCTTCCTTCTTCTGCTGCTGATAGTCCCGCATGGCTTTGACGGCCGTGTTGCCCAGGATGAAGCAGGCCGGGATGTTGATGAAGCACATGACGGCCATGAGGATATCGGCGATATCCCAGACAGCGGCCATGGACATGCCGGCGCCGACGAAAACGACGAGGACACAGACGATGCGGAAAATATTGACGAAACCGTGGGACGGCGCGCCCTTGTGGATGAAGCGGATGCAGTTGTCGACATAGAACAAGTTGCCGATGAGCGTGGAAAAACCGAAGAGCAGCATGCAGACCGTAATCAGGAGGGGTCCGAAGCCGCCGAAGACGGCCGTCGCTGCGTTCTGGACATAAGCCGCACCGGCTACTTCCTTGGTAATGGGCACGCCCGAGAAGAGGCCCATGAAAGCCGTGGCACTGCAGACCAGGAGGGTATCGATGAAGACCGACAGCATCTGGACCAGGCCCTGTTTGACCGGATGGCTGACGTCAGCCGCAGCTGCCGCATTCGGGGCCGAACCGATACCGGCTTCATTGGAATAGAGGCCGCGCTTGATGCCGTAGATCATGCAGGAGCCGGACACGCCGCCGAGGATGGACTGGAAGTCAAAGGCATCGGCAAAGATCATGGCGAAGACCTGAGGCAGGCTGGTAATGTGGAAGACGATGACGATGAGCGCTGCCAGGATATAGATGCCGCCCATGACCGGGACCAGGATGGACGTGACCTTGATGATGCGCTGGCCGCCGCCGACGAGACAGTAAGCGACGAGGGCCGCAAAGACGGCACCGATGATCCACGGCGTCGTCGTCGGGTCATAGAAGCTGTAGACCAGGAACGTCGACTGCATGTTGAACGAGCAGAGCAGGTTGAAGCCGCCGGCATAGGTCAAAATCAGGGAAAAGGCGAAGAGGACGCCGAGCCAGCGCTTGTGCATGGCCGTTTCAATGTAATAGGCCGGGCCGCCGTAGCTGTGGCCCAGGGGATTGCGGCGCTTGTAAATCTGGGCCAGCGTACTTTCGATGAAGGCCGTAGCCCCACCGATGAGGGCCAGAATCCACATCCAGAAAACGGCACCGGGACCGCCCAGGCAGATTGCCGTCGAGACGCCGATGATATTGCCCGTACCGACACGGGACGCCGTCGAAACCATGAGGGCCTGGAAAGACGATACTTTCCCGGCTTCCGTCGGTTTTTCCATGACGACGCGGATACTTTCCGGGAACAGGCGCAGCTGGACACAGCGCGTCTTCCAGGAAAAAATAAGGCCGGCTGCAATGAGGATGACCATTAAGATAGGATAATAAAGGACATCATCGAGGTAGTTCAGGACAGCCATAATCATAGAATCACATCCTTACCATAAAAATAAAAATATAAATAAAAATTAAAAAAAAGTCCTATAAAAAGGATACGGTATGATGTGATAATCTGTCAATAGGCTATGGATGGTTTGTATCAGGCCGTTCCTATCTTCCCGGCCCTGTAGTATAATGAAACAGAAAGGCAGGGATTTACATGACAGCTATTGAACAAGTAATACAGAAGGCCATCGCCTTCGACCACGGCGATGCCCGGCGCATCCACCATTTCCTCAAGGTCTACGCCTATGCCGACACCATCGGCCGCCTGGAAGGACTGCCGGTCGACCAGCAGGACATCCTGCGCACGGCTGCCGTCCTACACGACATCGGCATCCACGCAGCCGAAGAAAAATACGGTTCCTCGTCGGGCAAATACCAGGAAATCGAAGGCCCCGCCCCGGCCAGGGCCATCCTGGAAGAACTCGGTGCCGATGAAAAGCTCATCGACCGGGTCTGCTTCCTCATCGCTCACCATCACACCTACGACGGTGTCGACGGCCTGGACTACCAGATACTCCTGGAAGCCGATTTCCTGGTCAACGCCTATGAAGACCAGCTGAAACCGGAAGCCATTGCCACCTTCCGCGACAAGGTGTTCCGCACCCCGTCGGGCCTGCAGTTATTGAAAGACACATATAATGTATGAAAGGGGTAATTACGATGACAAATATTGAAAAATTCGTCGACATGGTAAAAAATTCGGATAACATCGTCTTCTTCGGCGGCGCCGGCGTATCGACGGAAAGCGGCATTCCCGATTTCCGCAGCACCGACGGCCTGTACAACCAGCACTATAAATACCCGCCCGAAACGATCCTCAGCCACTCCTTCTTCATGGACCACACGGAAGAATTCTACCGCTTCTACCGCGACAAGATGCTGGCCCTCGACGCCCAGCCCAACATGGCCCACATCAAGCTGGCCGAACTGGAAAAGGCCGGCAAATTGAAAGCCATCGTCACCCAGAACATCGACGGCCTGCACCAGAAAGCGGGCAGTAAGAATGTCCTGGAACTGCACGGCAGCGTCCACCGCAACTTCTGCATGCACTGCAACAAATTCTTCGACGCCGAATACATGAAGAATTCCACAGGCATCCCCAAATGCGACGCCTGCGGCGGCACCATCAAGCCCGACGTCGTCCTCTATGAAGAAGGCCTGGACAACGATGTCATCGAACAGTCCCTGTACTACATCAGCCACGCCGACATGCTCATCATCGGCGGCACGAGCCTCGTCGTCTACCCCGCTGCCGGCCTGGTCCGTTACTACCGCGGCCATAAACTGGTCCTCATCAACAAGTCGAGCACCGACATGGACAGCGCCGCCGACCTGGTCCTCCACGACCCGATTGGCGAAGTCTTCAGTCACGTAAAATTATAAAGAAAAGGTAAACTTTCTTCTCATTTGACACACAGTCATAACACATCGTAGTATACTAGAGGCAATGTATAATTTTATGCACTTTTCTGTATACGCGAAAAGAATGAGAAGAAAGAAGGTCTTTTATTCGTGAAGAAACAAGTAGTCTGTACCCTGGCAGCCGCCTTGGCTGTCACTTCCCTGTCGGCTTTCGCCGCCAATCCCTTTGTCGACGTCCCGTCGGACAGCTGGGCTTACCAGTCCGTCGTCGAACTGGCCGACGCCGGCATCATCCAGGGCGTCGATGGTCAGTATTTCCAGGGAAACCGCAACATCACCCGCTACGAAGCGGCTGAAATGGTCGCCAAAGCCATGGCCCATATGGACAAGGCTTCCGTCGAACAGCGGGCCCTGATCAACAAGCTGGCCGATGAATACGCCGACGAACTGAACAGCCTCGGCGTCCGCGTGACCAACCTGGAAAACCGCGTCGGCAACACGCGCGTCTTCGGCGACGCCTTTGTCCGCTACCGCTACCAGAACGGCAACAAGAAAGACGACAATTCCTGGGATACGCGCTTCCGCATCCGCGCCCAGGGCCAGGTCAACGACCGCACCAAGGTCACGGCCGGCGTCAGCACGGGCTTCCGCCCCTTCGCCAGCAACGGCGCAGCGTCTGATGAAAGCAACAATCCCTATGTCGATTTGGCCAAAGTGGACTACAACTTCGGCAGCAAGAACTGGGAACTCAGCGTCGGCCGCAATGACGTCTACCGCATCGGCCGCGACGCCTACGGCCTACAGTACTTCGATGCCCTCGACGGCGCCGAACTGCGCTATCACAACGACAAGCTGGCCATCACCACAGGCTACGGCAAATTCAAAGACGGCAAGAAACCCGGCGTCGACACTATCCACGCATCCCAGGCCTATTCCAACGCCTTCAGCACGTCCGGCCTGGAAACGGGTTACGGTGAAATCGACGCCTTCTTCGGCGGCGGCAAGGCCGCCCGTTCCGAAGCCGGGTTCTACTACAACCGCCTGCATAAGACCAACGACCTGGCACCGGAATTCTTCGCTAAATACGTAGCCGGCTACTTCGTCCGCGGCAACTACGGCAAATGGAGCGCCCTGGCCAACTACGAACACATCGGCTTCAACGCAGGTGTCAAAAACGTCGACGGCCAAGACTACGGCGACGCCTGGATGGGCACCCTCCAGTACGGCAAAGCCGACTTCCACACGCCCGGCAGCTGGGATGCCTGGCTGGAATACCTCGACCTCGACGACGGCTCCTTCATGGGCGGCAACCCCTTTACATGGCGCTTCTCCAGCGACATGGACAACCAGCGCAGCTGGGGCATCGGCGCTGACTACATCGTCGCCAAGAACCTGAAATTCAGCGTCATGCAGTCCTTCGCCAGCCAGGCCAAGACCGGCAGCCCGGACCCCCACGAAATGACCCGCATCCACTTCCAGATGCTGTTTTAATGTTCGTGGCTCGTGGCTAGTGATTCGTGGTTCGTTTTTGCGGCCTTATGGCCGCGCCGTAGGGACCTGTTTGCTCGGACGCCGCAATAGACTCTGGAAATCAGGCGCAGGAGCGCCCAAAGGCTCCCCTTCATAGGGGAGCTGGCCGCCAACGGCGGTCTGAGAGGTTCTTCGGTAGAGGTTGGCATCGGCCGCCTGGTAAGGCGGCCCGCTGTCCGCTGTTCGATTCGTAGGGGCTTGCACGTGGCAAGCCCGCCCCAGAATATAAGCGATTTTCCAACTCGGGGAGAGCGTCTCCAAAGGCCAAGCGGGTCGCCCACGCGGCGACCCCTACCGTACAATCTACTCTTCCCCTTTTTCCACTAGTTCTCGTTCATATATTATCCGGTCTTCCTCGATAAAAACGTTGAAGATGACTTCTATCGGCTCATGTTGCCGCAGCCACTGCGATACAGTGGTTACGGCAAGGTGGGCCGCTTCTTTTTTAGGAGATCCAGGAAAACTTAGGCCCCGACGACGCCGATGCGCTGATTGATGTGATGGCCTTTTTCGATTTCGTCGACCATGGCGATGGCGTAGTCGGCATAGGAAATATTACATGAAAAAAGGAGCTGTCGCATTAAGACAGCCTCTTTTTGAGTTTTAAGTTTGTAGTTTTTAGTTTTTAGCAAATGGTAAAAAATTTAAGACCAGCTTCTACAAACTCCGTACTACAAACTATAAAGATAAAGGAGCCTCTCATGATGGCCGAAGCCTTCCTGCGCCATCACGGCTTAGAAATAGACCAGGGTGACGCCGGCACCGCCGCCGTCTACGTCGTCGAGCTGGTATTTCTTGACGAATGGCTGGTCGTCGAGGAAGGCGTGGATCTGACGGCGCAGGGCGCCGCTGCCCTTGCCGTGGATGATCTTGACCGGACTGAAGCCGGCAGCCAGGGCCTGGTCGAGGAAGCGTTCTACTTCCGGCAGGGCTTCGCTGAAGGTCTTGCCGATGATGTTCAATTCCGTGGCCACGCTGGACGTGCGGATAGGCCGGTACGACGAGGCGGCAGCGGCTTTCTTTTCGGCCTGCTGTTCTTTCTTCAATTCGTCCAGGTACGGCGCACTGACGTCCTTGAATTTGACCCGGACCGTCATGCCCCGGACGGAGACGGTCAGCTGTTTGCTGCCGATGTCTTCGACCGTGCCGACGCTGTCCAGGTTGTTGACAAAGACCTGCTGGCCGACTTTCAATTTCGACAGGTCGACAGGGTCGCGCTGGGGCTTTTCCGCTTCAGGTAGGGAAATCTGCTGAATAGCCCGGCGGGCCTTGTCGATGGCCTTGGCCTTTTCCCGGTCCGTCCCCTCCTTAGACTGGGCCTTCAGCTCGCGGATAATCTTTTCGGCTTCGACGCGGAGGTTGCGCTTGAGGTCGACGGCATCGCGGCGGCTGGCGTCGATGATGTCCTGCCGCTTCGACGTGACCTTGTCCTTTTCTTTGCGCAAATCATCTTCCAGTTTCCGCGCTTCGCGCAGGCGGTATTCCAGTTCCGCCTGTTCTTCGTCCATCTTTTTGGCCTGTGCATTGAGCTGGGTCAGGACTTTTTCCATATCCATGTCCTGGGCCTTGCTGCGCAGGTCTTTTGCTTTTTCCAGGATATCCTTGGGCATGCCCAGGCGTTCGCTGATGCTGAAGGCGTGGGAACTGCCGGCCGAGCCGATGCGCAGCTTGTACGTCGGCTTCAGCGTTTCCATATCGAACTCGACGTGGCCGTTTTCGATGCCCGGCGTATTATAGGCATAGTTCTTGAGGTCGTTGTAATGGGTCGTGACCATGACATACGAGCCTTTCTGGTAAAAGGCGTCGAGGATGGCAATGGCGATGGCACTGCCTTCGGCCGGGTCCGTACCGGAACCGAGTTCGTCTGCCAGGATGAGGTCTTCCGGCCCGCAGTGCTTGAGGATGTAGATGAGCTGCTTCATATGGCTGGAAAAGGTACTCAGGTTCTGGGAAATATCCTGTTCGTCACCGATGTCGGAAAAGACGTCGCGGAAGACGGGCAGTTCCGACGATTCACCGACGGGGATGAACAGGCCGGCCTGATGCATGAGGACCAAAAGGCCCAGGGTCTTCATGGAAACGGTCTTACCGCCCGTGTTGGAGCCCGTAATGAGCAGGATGAGGTAATCGCCGCCGATGACGATGGTATTGGGCACGACGTGCTTGGCGTCGATGAGGGGATGGCGGGCCTGGATGAGCCTGATTTCCCGCGTCTTGGAAATGGCCGGACGGCAGGCCTTCATCTTCAAGGCCAACTGGGCCTTGGCAAAGGCGAATTCCAGCTGACCGACACACTTCGTGCTGTCATACAAGTCATTGTACTGCTGCTGCACTTTGGCCGTCAGGCGGCGGAAAATGCGTTCGATTTCCTTCGTTTCGCCAATGCGGGCGGCCTGCAGGTCGTTGTTGGCATTGACGATGGCCAACGGTTCGACATAGAGCGTCGAGCCACTAGCCGACGTATCGTGGACAATGCCGGGAAAGGCATGGCGGTATTCCTGCTTGATGGGGATGACATAGCGGTTGTTGCGCACTGTGACCAGGGCATCCTGGAAATACTTCTGGTATTCCTTGTTCTGCAGGACATTATTGACATAACGCTTGGTCTGCCGTTCCAGTTCGACGATACGGCTGCGCAGGCGCATCAATTCCGGCGACGCATTGTCGCGGATCTGGCGGTTGTTGTCAAAGACAGTGGCGAAAGAATGAGAAAGCTGGGAAAAATCGCCGATGACCTCAGCCTGTTCGGCCAGCTGGGGATACTCAGCCCCCCGTTCGGCGAAGAACGACCGGATTTCCCCATAATGCTGGAGGTTATTCCAGATATCGATACATTCATGGGAATCGAGGGTCACTTCGCGCTTGGCCTTTTCCAGGGACGGACGGATATCGACGATGCCGCCGAAGGGCGTACTCGTTTCCGTCTGCATGCAGCGGACGGCTTCTTCCGTATCGGTCAGGTTCTTTTCAATGACATCGCCATCGTTCACCGGTCTCAGGCGGCGGGCGATTTCTTTAGACAACCGGGACGGGGCCAGGCGGACCAGCATGTTCTGGACCTGGTAGAATCCCAAAATCCTCATACTTCTTTTATTCATAAATGGCATTACTCCTGTTGTTATAAGATTCCGTGGAAGAAATGACCGCGCGTCACGGTCTGGTCTTCTCTGCCTAAGAGCATCGTTTCCGTACCGTCACAGAGGCGGCGGTACCGGCTGACCTGCTGGCCGATCCACTGCGGCGTGCGGCCGCGGCCTTCGATGCGGATGGCGGCGATGCCGGCGCGGCACAGGTCTTTATAATACGGCGCCATATCCAGATCCCGGCTGTTGAGGATGTGGTTGCGGCAATACTGGTCGGTGACGACAGGGAACGTTTCGTCCCGGCGGTCCCGCAGGGCATAGGCACCGCGGTTGCAGACGCCCGGGCAGCCTTTCTTCTGGCCCTTGCCGGCAAAGGACGAAATGACGCAGGACTCAGTGACCATCATTTCGGCCCGGCCCTGGACGACAGCTTCGATGGGACAGCCGCTCTGGCGGACCATTTCTTTCAACTGGCGCAGCGTCGCCTCGACAGACGCCGTAACGGCCGTACAGCCCAAGGATGCATAGGCCCGGGCCGCCTGGCTGTTAAAGATATTGAGGGACCAATCGGCCCGGACGGGCACGGTAATATTCAAATCGGCTATCATGGCGAAAATGGCCATGGCACCGGCATAGATGCCGTCGACGCCGGCCGTGATGGCCCGTTCCAGTTCGTTCTGGACGACCAGCCGGTTCTCTTCGCGGACAATACGCGGCGTACCGGCCCACAGAGCCGCGCCCTGTTCATGAGCGGCCTGGACGGCGGCCTGCCAGGCCTTGGTGCCGAAGGGATGATGATGGTACGATTCGCCGCCAAAGATGATGACGTCGGCACCCTGGTCCGCCGCGGCGACGACGCCGTCGACACTGTCACAGCGGACGACGAGCTGCATGGCCTCCTTGTCCCCCTGCTGCCTGTCCGGAGCCTGCCGCTGCCGGGCCTTTCCGGCTGCCGGCCGCTGGTAATCGGCCAGGATACTGTCGGTCAAAGCCTGGACGGCCTGACGGCGCAGGCCGTTGAGGACACTGGCCGGGATCATGCGCGTTTCATCCCACACGGTCACACTGGCCAGGGCAAAAGGCGTATCGCCCAGGCGGCCGAGCTGGCCCTGGACGTAATCGGCCGTTGCCGGCCGCTGGCGGGCCGGTTCGGGCTGGAAATCGGCTACAGCCGAGGCAGTATGGCCATTTTCATCCCACAAGATCAGGCGCAGGTTCCCCTGGTCTTCCGTATCGACGTGGCCATAGATGGAAAGTTTCCGCGTCAATCCGCCGGCCATGTCGTCAGCCGTCTGCCGTCCCGACGGATTGCGTTCGGTCAACGTGCGGCGGCTGACGGAATCTCCCAGGAAATCGGCCTGATAACTGCGGTTAAAGGCGCCTTCCAGGAGGGCTGCCGCTTCGCGATGGGCGGCCTTGCGCTGCTGCGGGCTCTGGTAATGGGCATCGATGACCCTGCGGTATGCCGAAACGACGGTCCGGACGTACGTATCGCCCTTCATGCGGCCTTCGATTTTAAAGGACGTGACGCCGGCATCGAGCAAGTCGTCGATATAATCGAGGGATTTCAAATCCTTCAGGCTGAGGACATAGGCCTCGTGTTTCATGACAGGTTGGCCATCGCAGAGCAGCGTATAAGGCTGACGGCAGGGCTGGGCACAGGCACCGCGATTGCCGCTGCGGCCGCCGAGGAAACTGCTCATCAGGCACTGGCCGGAATAGGCCATGCACGACGCGCCGTGGATGAAGACTTCAATGGGAATGGACGACTGAGAAGCGATGAAACGGATTTCCTGGGCCGACAACTCGCGGGACAAGACGGCCTGGGTGAAGCCATTGGCCTCGAGGAAACGGACGCCGTCCAAGTCGGCCACAGTCATCTGCGTACTGCCGTGGAGCGGCAGATCCGGCGCGACTTTCCGGGCCAGAGCGGCTACGGCCAGGTCCTGGACGATGATGCCATCGACGCCGAATGAGTCGAGGCGCTGCAAATAGGCCGACAAAGCCTCTAATTCCGTGTCTGCCATAAGGATATTGACCGTGACATAGACTTTTACGCCAAATAAATGAGCCGTCCGGACAGCCTGTCCGATTTCAGCATCGTCGAGATTATGAGCAAATTTGCGGGCATTGAAGCCTTTCCCGCCAAAATAAACGGCATCGGCACCGGCGTCAATGGCGGTGAGTACGTTTTCTAAAGAGCCTGCCGGGGCTAATAATTCTGCCATGAAAATCCTCCTGCGATAATAATAGTGGTTAGTAGTTCGTGGTTAGTGGCTAGTGGTTCGTAGGGGCCGTCCTGAAAGGCGGCCCGTTCTGGGCGGCCCGCTTTTTTCATTAAACCGTCAAATGGCGGTATATATCCGTCAACAACTCTGCCGTGACTGTGTAGGGTGTCCGCTGGACGCCGCCTGTCGGCAGGGTCATGGTGACGAATTTTTCGATTTCTTCATCACTCAAGTCGACCGTATCGCCCATGAGGTCCTGCATGAGGGCCGTAAAGTCATCGAGTCCGGCCAGGCCCAGGATGGCCCAGACCTTTTCTGCCTTATCGGCCATCGTTTCTTCCATGAGCTTCATGTACGCCGGCAAGAGCAGGCCATTGGCCCGGCCATGGCTGAGCCCCTTATAATAGGTCAGCATATAGCCCATGCTGTGGACCATGGTCGTCCCCGTCTGGGCAATGGTGATGCCTGCCAGGGTCGAGCCATAGAGCAGGTCTTCCCGGACGACAGGCGAAACGTCGCCTTTGAGGTCCGTCAAATGGACGCCGAGGAAACGCATGGCTTCTTCGGCCCAGACATCACTCATGGGCGTCGACGCCGTGGACATATAGCCTTCGATGGCATGGGACAAGGCATCGATGGCCGTATCAATAGTGACGGCTTCGGGCACGCTGTCCGTAAAGGCCGGGTCAGCAAAGGCATAGACCGGGAAAATGAGCGGCGTATTGATGGACTGCTTGGTTCCGGCCTTGGGATTGGTCAGGACGCTGACCTTGGTCACTTCACTCCCCGTCCCGGCCGTCGTCGGTACAGCGACGATGGGCAAGGGCTTGCGGTACGGGCCGGTAAACAACTGTTCATCATCCAGCTCCTGCGTGCAGACCAGGGCGGTGGCCTTGGCCGCATCCATGGGCGAACCGCCGCCGATACCGATGACGAAATCGACGCCCTTTTCCAAGGCCAATGCAGCGGCCTTGCGGATCTTCGCTACAGACGGATTATTTTCGACCTCATCAAAGAGGAACCAGGAAATCCCCAATTCATCCAGCTTTTCCACAACAGCAGCCTGGGACCCATTCACCTTGGCCGAATGACGCCCCGTAACCAGCAGCGCCTTCCGTCCCAGATCAGCCAGCACTTCGCCGGACTGAGCGATACAGCCCTTTCCAAAAAATACCTTCGTCGGCATATAATACGTAAACATGCAGATTCCCCCTTCACACAGCAAACAGCCTATTTCCTATCCATTTTAACATCTTTAGGCCGCTTGGGCTAGTGGCGGGAGGTGTGCAAAAAAGGCTTGTCGCAAGACGACAAGCCTTTAGAGGTTAGTGGCTAGCAGTTAGGGGTTAGCAGCCGGCCGCTGACTGCAAAAAAAGGCGCTGTCTTCATGCGACAGCGCCTTTCAATTGCATAGGTTTGACGAAAATATCTTGGAAAAATATTAACGTTTCGAGAACTGGGAAGCTTTACGAGCTTTCTTGAGGCCGTATTTACGGCGTTCTTTTTCACGCGGGTCGCGTGTGAGGAAACCAGCTTTTTTGAGAGCCTGACGGAAATCGCCGTCGACTTCCAAAAGGGCACGGCTGATGCCGTGACGGATTGCGCCGGCCTGGCCGGACGGGCCGCCACCCTTAACGTCAGCGATGACGTCGTACTGTTCAGTTACGCCTGTGAGTACGAGCGGCTGTTTAATAACCAATTCCAGTGTTTTACGACCGAAATATTCGTTCAATTCTTTTTTGTTGACTGTGATTTTACCCTGACCCGGAACCAGACGAACTCTAGCAACGGATGTCTTTCTACGGCCAGTGCCGTAGTACTGTGCTACTGCCATGAAATCTTCCTCCCGGTATTAATTAGCGAATGTTTAACTTCAAAACTTCAGGTTTCTGAGCCTGATGCGGATGTTCAGCACCTGCATAAACGTTCAGTTTACGATACATCTGTTCACCCAATTTATTTTTCGGGAGCATACCGCGAACTGCCATTTCAACAACGCGTTCCGGACGTGCTTCGAGCATGTGGCCGGCCTGAGTGAATTTAGCTCCACCGGGATAACCGGAATGATGGAAATAGGTTTTCTGGATTAATTTTTTACCTGTTAATTTAACCTTTGCTGCGTTTACTACGATTACATAATCGCCTGTATCAACATGCGGGGTAAAAGTAGGTTTATGTTTTCCCCGAAGAACTTTAGCTACTTCGGCAGCAAGACGGCCTAATGTCTGGCCTTCAGCATCAACAACAAACCATTTGCGTTCGATGTTGCCTGCATTGGCCATAAATGTAGTTTTCATGCTGTGTGATTCCTCCCTGAATTTAACTAACTGACCAAGCTTTTGGTGCTCTTTCTCCGGGGCTAATGGAGTCCAAGTGAAAAGCTTACTTATTTATTTTACAGATTTAGACAGGCCTTGTCAAGCTTTTTTTCTTCTAGTTTATCGAGTGGGAATCCGACGGCCCCACCGGCCGCCTTGAGTAACCCTCGGCTCGTGGCAACGATCGTGGCTCGTTGTTCGTGGCTCGTGGCTCGTGGCTCGTAAAAACCTGCCATTATACTCGAAATGGCTGTGATGAAATCTCGCAACGGGCCGCACAAGGCTCCCTTTATAGGGGAGCTGGCCGCCAAAGGCGGTCTGAGAGGTTAAAGGTCGGCCCCTACGCACAAGGCCATTGGCCGTGTTTTTTTTTGCAATCTGTGACCTCTTTCTCTCCCATCGCCTGTATGCGATACCGTAGGGGACGCCCAGAGCCTTTCTGGTCCGCCAGGTACCGACTATCGGGAGGTGCAGGGCGGCTGCCAGAACGGACAGCAGTGGCGGGCGTCCCGCCGTGAATCCTATGCATAGCTGGAATGTATGACGAACAGCACATAGTCGTAATACAATCATACCTATGACAGCGGATTTCGTTGGCAGTCAATTTTTCTTTCAACAGATTCACCATTCTTTTCTTTATTATAATATGAAACAGAACGAGCAGATATATCCTAACTCCATGATACAACAGAAAAAGGACGGTTCTGGAAAACTTAATCCTTTTCTAATCATTTTTGAACCAAATCCAAAATATTTAAAATATTTAAGGAACCATTAATGTAGATTGGAGCCTATCGGCCCGCCGGTCGCCGTTCGCCTCGGGTGACCCTCGGCTCGTAAAGAAAAGCCCCGATTGGGGCTATCGTAGGGGCTGCCCAAAACATGCTAACACGTCAGGTACAGGACGGTTACCTGGACGAATGGCAACAGCGGGCGGCCCGCTACGCGCTGAGGGTATCCCGAAGCGTCGTTGTTAGTTTGAGTCTGTCGCGGCGGAACGCCGCATCTGAGTCCGAGGCGGCCGGCCGCCTGCGAACTGCGGCCTGCGAATCCCAATTATTGCCTCATGTGGACACTGGCGGTTGTTCCTCCGATGGCGATGCCCTGCATGGTCCTGTGTTTCACGGCCGGGCATGGGCAATGCCCATTGCGGCCGCAGTCCGGATATGGCCTAATCGGTAACAAAACGGCACTGGCTCTCTGCAAGATAAAGATCAATTTCCTCTTGTCGAGGTTCCTCAAAAATCTTAATATCCGGTTCATAGCGCACTCCTTTCAAATGATTTTTCGGATAAATAAGGTTATATCGCCCTTGGCCGTCATGGCCATGGTGGTCCTGAATTTACTGTTTTCTGCCAGTTCTTTTTCCCGGTCACTTTTACAGTTCATGATTTCCAGCCTGTTCCGCTGAACCGTCGTTTCACTGATTTCCGGGAAAAACTGCCGGGCGAACTGCACGAGTTCCAGGCTGACCGGACCGATACCGGCAGACTGATTTTCATGGATACGCTGCTTGGCTTCCCGTATTTTCAGAGCTGCTTCCGGGCTCATTTTCCCGGTAAATACAGGTGCTGTATAGACATGGCGGTTCATATCGCGCCGCATCTGCCGCCATTCTTCAAGGATTTCAGCAATGGACGGGGCGAATTTGTGCGTCGCGACAATCCGTTGTGCTAAAGTCTTAGCCTGGGTCGCTGATATGCCGGAGGGCAGATTGTCTTTCAGTGCTTCGATGAAGATCGGGTTTGTATTCTGGTTCTCCCCGTAGCACGCCCGCAACGTAGTCAGCAAAGTTTGCATAGCCATGGAATTCATCCTCCTTCTTCTTTCCCTTCATAGGACGACCATTGCTGTTCTTTAAAATGGCCTGGATGTATTTGATATTGTTGACTTTATTTTCATGGGCCAGTTCGATGGCGATACAGGTCGCTTCGCTGCCCCACATTTTCTCTAAATCAATGAGTTTCTGAGCAAATTCTCCCTGCATGGGGCCGAAAAGCTCCTGGTATTTCTGGACCGATGCATAGTCACGCATCATTTTCGGCGTCGTCACGGGTTCACCGTCATAGACCGACGTTTCTTCTGCCGCAGGGGGATTTCCGTCGGATGCTTCTGATTCTTCCGGCGGATTCATCGTTTCCGTCACGACAGGCGCCGCATCCACTGAGCTATCTTCCGGCCGAGATTGGCGCTGCCTCTCGCGGTAGCGCTGTACCCGTTCGCGCGTCTGTTCCCGCCGCTTTTCGTCGCGCTGGAAATCCTGCAGCTCATCCCAGATGGCAATGCGGATAAGACCGCTTGCATCGCGTTCGATGAGTTCCACTTCTTCCAGCAACGCCAGTCCTTTTTCGATGAAAGGCCGACGGCGGTGCAGGCATTTGGCAATGAGCTGCGTCGTCATGGCTTCCCGCCCAGATACGTAGACATACCCGTTGTCATTAATCGTTCCGGCCATATCCTTCAAGAAAAACCATAAGACAATATAAGAATCGCCGTTTGCCTGGTTCATCAGGAATAAGATACGGGGATCCGAAAATAAGCCGGTCCTTGTTTTCAGCCATTGCAGTCTTTTCATTGCCAGCACCTCTTTCTCAGTCTTAGGGGTTGTCTTTCTGAATTACCCCTCTACTTATATAAGACAAAAAAAACGCCAATCGTCCGAACTTTTTTTATCTTTTTTTGCCAGAAGACTGCTTTTTCAATTTATTTTTTACGGCATAAAAATCATGTTGCATTTTTTTGTTTATTATTTTCTATTCAGTATTGATTAATATTAGATAAGCCATTTGAAATCATTAAGTTTTTATGTATTTTACTATAACCTTTTTCTCCTCTCTTCTTTTTCTTTTCTAGTCTTATAAAGGTAACCCGTTACACCTTCGCCATTGGATGTCTGAAAATGCGATTGCCAAGCCATTCATGTTACTTTGTATTGAGTCATAAATAGCACAAAAAAGGGCTTGTCGCATGACGACAAGCCCTTTTAAGTTGTTAGTGGCTAGCAGTTAGTTGTTAGCAGATGGATTTAAATTTAAAGGTTTTCGCTGAAAACTACAAACTATGAAGAGAAAGAGCCCACACATGATAATGCATGGGCTCTAAAAAATTATTAAACCTCTCCGGCTCTTCGGGCCACCTCTCCTATGAGGAGAGGCATTTATAAGACGTCGACCAGGAGTTTTAGGATCAAATTGGCTTCGTGGCCGGCGCAGATGGCGACTCTGGGGGCCATGAGGCCGCGGCCGGGTTTGGCGTTCCTTGTCTGGTCACCGCAGATGTAGAAGTGGCTGGTGATTTTTTTTGTTTCGATGGCGTTGCTGTCGCCGTAGCCGGCCATGCCCGAAGCGGAGACAATGTATTTATCGGGACATTGTTCCAGGATGGTGTGGACGAGCATGGTCTTGGCATCGGGGTTGTCGAAGGCTTCGCAGATGACCTGGTCGTCTTTCAGGATGGTCGGCACGTTGTCTTCGGTGAGGCGGACGAATTCCGTGCGGACGTCGATGAAGGGATTGATGTCGGCAATCTGCCGGGCCAGGGCGTCGGTCTTGCGCTGGCCCAGGTCGCGGACCATGTAGGACTGGCGGTTGAGGTTGCTGGCATCGACGGTATCGAAGTCGATGAGGTGCAGATGCCCGACACCGGTCCGGGCCAGGTAGACGGCGGCGTTGGAACCCAGGCCGCCGAGCCCGCAGATGGCGACGCGGCCGGCGCTGACTTTCTGGTGGACTTTCGGCGTATGGCGGGAACACATCATGCCTTCCAGGGCTTCTTTCGGCGGCAGGCGGTCTTTGGGGATGAAATAGATTTCATCGCCCTCTTTCAGGGCCAGGTTCTCTGTCGTGGCAAAGCCGTTGACGATGGTGATTTCCTGACCGCTGCCATAGGCGGCTTTCAGGTCTTCCAGGTGGTCACAGGGACAATTCATTTTCTTTCCGTTCAATACTAACTGCATGGTATACACCCCTCGTAACAAAATAAAAACGCACGACGTCTGACACCTTAGGTGGTGTCCCCGTCGTGCGTCTTGTTCTTATATCCTTAGTGTAGCTGTTTTCGCAGCCCCTGTCAATCTTTCTTTTCGGCCTGGGCCCCTTCCTTCAAGCGTTTGAGCTGGCGCTGTTCTTCCGGTGGAAGGGATACGCCGCAGCAGCCGCCGCTGGAATTGCTGGCATAGCCTTTAAAGACTTCAGAGACGATATTCTTAACTTTTTTCACCGATTCAACAACCATGAGAAGCCCTCCCTTTTGAGTTTGTAGTTTGTAGTTTGCAGTGCGGTCCAATGGACCGCGGCGGCCTGCGAACTGCGGCCTGTGGCAAACCTATTCACCATTTATTCAGGCGGGCCGCCAGCCTCTGCTGTCCGTTTTGGCTGCCGTCCTGTACCTTCCGCTGGTCGGCACCTGACGGGCCAAAAAGGCTTTTGGGACGGCCCCTACGGATACGGACCGCGCTATTCACCATTATTCGTGGCGCCCCTACAGGTCACGAGCCACGAGCCACGAGCCACGAGTCACTAGTCACTAGCCACTACCTGCCTTAATCACCATGATTCATAGCGGGCGCCCCACGTGGTCGCCCCTACAGTTATTATATCAGGTAAGGCTTCTCCTGTAAATAATATCAACGGATAATTTTTGTTAATTATTTGTCATCAGCGGCCGTCGGGCCATACCAGGGTGATCTGGCCGCTGGTTCTTGTCGCTTTGAGGTCGATGACGCGCTGGTTCGAGGAACCGCGGAAGTAGAGGCCCGGGTCTTTCAGGTCGTCGACGAAGGGGCCGTCGACGAGGACGTCACAGACGTCTAAGAGGGCTTTTTTCTGCGGGTCCTGGATGATTTCGTCATAGGTGAAGCCCGAGTAGACCCAGACCGATTTATCGGGCATGGCCTGTTTGACGTTTTGGACGATCTGTGTCAGGCCGTCGGTGTTTTCCATGGGTTCCCCGCCCAGGAGGGTCAGGCCGCTGTTGGTCGGGGCGCTGAGCCAGGACAGGAGCTGTTCCATTTCCTTGTCCGTCCATTCCTGTCCGGCCCTGGGGTCCTGGTATTCCGGGTTGAAACAGTTGAAGCAGTGGCGCGAGCAGCCGGTGACGAAAATCGTCGAGCGGATTCCCGGTCCATTGGCAATGTCATATTGCCGCATCTGTGCATAATGCAAGTCAAGTCACCTCTTAGATATGGAGGACGCGGTTCTTGATTTCCTGCGTCCGCCCTTCGTTCCAGAAATTTTCGCCCAAATAGCCGCAGGTCCGGCGGATGACGGTCAATTTGTTGCGGTCTTTGTTGTGGCAGCGCGGGCATTCCCATTCGTTGTCGTCGTTGAGGATGATTTCGCCGTCAAAGCCGCATTCATGGCAGTAGTCCAGTTTGGTATTGAATTCGCCGTACGTGATGTGGTCGTAGATGTACTGGACCATGGTCAGGACAGCCGGGATATTATGGGTCATGTTGGGGATTTCGGCATAGCTGATGCAGCCGCCTGTCGATTTGTCTTCAAAGTCGGCTTCAAAGGAGAACTTGTCGAAGACGTTGATCGGTTCGCGGACGTCGACGTGATAGCTGTTGGTATAGTAGCCTTTGTCGGTGACGTCGGGGATGGAGCCGAAGCGGGCCTTGTCGATCTTGCAGAAGAGGTTGGTCAGGTTTTCTGCCGGCGTACCGTAGAGGGCGAAGCCGATGTTCGTTTCCTTCCGCCACTTCTTAATGTGGGCATTGAGGTCGTCCATGATGCGCATGGCGAATTTCCGGCCTTCCGGCGCCGTGTGCGAGCAGTGCTTGGTCAGTACCGTCGCTTCGTAGATGCCGATGTAGCCCAGGGACAAGGTCGCATAGCCGCCATAGATGAATTTTTCGATGGTTTCACCGGGCTTCAGGCGGGCAATGGCGCCGTACTGCCAGTGGATAGGCGATACGTCGGACGTGATGCGCTTGAGGAGGTCGACGCGCAGGAGCAGGGCTTTTTTACAGAGTTCCAGGCGCTTGTCGAGGATCTGGAAGAATTTTTCTTCGTCGCCGTCAGCGAGGATGCCGATCTGCGGCAGGTTGATGGAAACGACGCCCATGTTGAAGCGGCCGTCGAACTGGTAGTTGCCCTTTTCATCTTTCCAGGGGCTGAGGAAGGAGCGGCAGCCCATGGGGCTGAAGACGTTGCCTTCATAGGATTCGCGCATCTTCTTGGCCGAAATATAGTCGGGATACATGCGTTTCGCCGTACATTCAGCGGCCAGCTTGGTCAAATAGAAGTACGGGCTGCCTTCGCGGACGTTGTGTTCGTCCAGGACGTAAATGAGTTTCGGGAAGGCCGGCGTGACGTAGACGTTGGCTTCGTTCTTGATGCCCTGGATGCGCTGGTGAAGCAATTCTTCGTCGATGAGGGCCGCTTCCCTGGCGTATTCGTAGTCCGGCTGGAAATACATGAAGAGCGTGACGAACGGCGCCTGGCCGTTGGTCGTCATGAGGGTATTGATCTGGTACTGGATGGTCTGGATGCCGTCCTTGATTTCCTTCTTCGTCCGCTTCCAGGCGATTTCTTCAGCCTTTTCCATATCCGGTTCGATGCCGTAGACTTCGCGCTGTTCTTCGACGACGGCTTTCATGTACTTCTTGAAGGACTTGCGGACGTACGGTGCCAGGATGCGGTCGATGCCGTTGATGGACTGGCCGCCGTACTGGCCGCTGGCGACCTGGGCGATGATCTGCGTCGTCACCGTGCAGGCGACCTGGAAGGATTTCGGCGTATCGATTTTCTTGCCGTTGATGACCGTACCGTTGGCCAGCATGTCTTCCAGGTTGATGAGACAGCAGTTGAACATGGGCTGAATGATGTAGTCCATGTCGTGGAAATGGATGGCACCGCTGTCGTGGGCCTGGACGATGTCGGCCGGGATCAGTTTGCGGCGGGCAATGTCCTTGGACACTTCGCCGGCGATGAGGTCGCGCTGCGTCGATACGACGTGGCCGTTCTTATTGGAGTTTTCGTCGAGGACTTCCAGGTTGGTGTTGTTCAGCAGGCCAAAGACATCGTCGTCGGTCGTATTGGTCTGGCGCTTGAAGGCCTGGATGGTCTTGTAGTTTTCGTAAGCCCTGGCCGTGGCCGGATTGTTGTATTTCAACAAACGGTAGTAGACCTGGTCTTCGATGGCGTAAATGGTCAGGTCCTTCTGGATGGAAGCAGCATACGCTTCGATTTCACCGGCAATCTTGGCAGCCTGCCCTTCTTCGTAAATACCGCTGCTGCTGTTCATGGCCTTTTCAATCGCTACGGTGATCTTATCTCGATTGAAGGGCACTCGTTCTCCATTGCGCTTGATTACTTCTAACATATGTCTACCTCCACAGTATATAGTATACAAATTGTACATTTTCCCATACCTGCTACAAGATATATGGTACGGGGTCCGTTTCTCACATGCCCTATGATACTATATATAGTAGCGAATGTCAACGTGTACATACTCCATCATGTTGTGGACAAGTTAAGGTTAGTTTTTATCAAAATGGCTGGCAGGCCTTGAAAAGACAACACAAGAGCTGCGCTTTTCCAGTCGCAGCCCTTGTGCATAACTAGCAAAAATTTTCTTTCCCCTTCGAGCTCAGTCCAACCCCAGGAGGTCGCGCACGACGGCACCGGCCAGGATCATGCCCGCCGTCGACGGGACAAAGGAAATGCTGCCCGGACTGGGGCGTACTTCGTCGCTGTCGGTGAAAGGCTTATGGGGGACTTCCGTCGAATAGGCCACCTTGATGCGGCGGATACGGCGCTTCTTCAGTTCCCGGCGCATGATCTTGGCCAGGGGATCGACGCTGGTCTTTTCGATGTAATCGAGCTGGAAATATTCCGGATGGAGCTTGTTGCCCGCCCCCATGGAGGACACGACGGGGATGCCGCTGTGATAGGCTTCGTCGATGATGGCGATCTTGGCGCTCATCGTATCGACGGCATCGACGACATAATCGGCCCCGGAATGGGCGATGAAGCCCTGATGGCTTTCAGGCAGATAGAACGTCGCATGGGTCTCGACGTCGATGTCGGGATTGATGGACAAGAGGCGTTCCTTCATGACTTCGACCTTCGGCCGGCCAATGGTCTGGACCGTCGCCCCCAGCTGACGGTTGACATTGGACGGGTCGAAGACGTCGGCATCGACCAGGATGAGATGGCCCACGCCGGCCCGGCCCAGGGCTTCGACGACGGCTGAACCGACGCCGCCGACGCCGAAGATGAGGACCTTTTTCGTATCTAATTCGTCCACCTTATCCTGGCCGATGAGGCGGGCTGTCCGCTGGGTATATTCTTTCTTCATGGCCTAGCGCTCCGGAATGATTTCCAGCCAGTAGCCGTCAGGGTCGACGATGAAATAAATGCCCATGGCCGGGTTCTCATAGACGACGCAGCCCATGTCTTTGTGCTTGGCCAGGGCCGCATCCATGTCCTTGACGGCAAAAGCCGTGTGGAATTCGTTTTCGCCGAGGTTATACGGTTCCTTGCGGTCTTTGAGCCAGGTCAGTTCCAGCTGGAAATCGGACACGCCGTCGCCGAGATAGACGATGGTGAAATCCGGGTTCTCGATGCGGCTGACTTCGGTCAGGCCCAGGGCTTCTTTGTAGAAGTCCATGCTGCGCTGGAGATTCAAAACGTTGAAATTGGTGTGCTTAAAGGTAAATTGCATAGTACTACCCCCTTTTTATTTATTGGTTCTCTTCCTGCCAGCCCTTGGATACGTCGACCCATTCCTTGGCATGGGAATAGGTTTCCAGTTCGGGCAGAGTCAGTTCGATGGCACTGTTGGCGGTGCCGCAGGCCGGAAAGACGGTCTGGAAGCGCTTGAGCGATTCGTCCAGGAAGACGTCGACGCCTTCGTTGATGGCGAAAGGACAGACGCCGCCGACGGGATGGCCGATGAACCGTTCCACGTCACCGGCCTTGATCATGGTCGCTTTCTTGTGGAACCGTTCTTTGAACTTATGGTTATCCACGCGGGCATCACCGGCGAAAAGGACTAGGATCGGATGGTCGCCGATGAGGAAAGACATGGACTTGGCAATGCGCCGGCCTTCCGTATGAAGGGCTGCGGCTGCTTCTTCGACGGTCGCACTGGACTGGTCGAGTTCCATGACCCGGTCTGCCATCCCCCACTGGGCAAAATAGTCGCGTACTTTTTGAATAGACACGTTGCTCCCCCTCTCAATTCGTTATAATTGTATTATATACTAATCGCGGCGCTCAGGCAAACTCAAAGGACGACGTACTGCCCCGGTCGGTCTTGTGGACGGCCAGGCGGGCATCGATGCGTTCCTTCAGCTCCGGCACGTGGGAAATGATACCGACCAGGCGGCCGCCGCTGCGCAGGGACGCCAGGGTCTTCAGGGCATAATCCAGGGTTTCCCCGTCGAGGGTGCCGAAGCCTTCGTCGATGAACATCGTATCCAGGTGGATGCCGCCGGAATACGCCTGGACGACGTCAGCCAGGCCCAGGGCCAGGGAGAGGGAGGCCAGGAAGGTCTCGCCGCCGGACAGGGTGTTGGCCGGCCGGGCATAGCCCGTATAGTTGTCGTAGACTTCGATGTCCAGGCCGATCTGTTTGACCCGCTTGTCGTCCCACGACCGGGAGCGCTGCAGGCTGTAGCGCTGGCGGCTCATGCCCTGCAGGCGGCCGTTGGCGGCGGCCAGGACTTCATCGAGGAGGGCACCGAGGACGTAGCGTTCAAAATTGATGCCCGTCTGTTTGCCGGCGATGAGTTCGTAGACGGCGCCGACGGTCTTATAAGCCTCGGTCAGGTCCCGGCCTTCCTGCTGCAGGGCGGCCAGGGCCGCTTTGCCCTGCTGCCAGCGCCGGTACTGTGCGGCCAGGCTGCCCTTTTCTTCGCCCAAGGCCTGGCTGGCTTTTTCAGCTTCAGTTAACGCCGTGCGGGCTGCCGCCACGTCGGGCCGGGGCTGGCTGCCGATGGCCTTTTCTTCCTGGTCCAGCTGACCCTGTACCTGCTGGACCTGGGTGTCGTACTGACGGACGGCCGCTTCCAGTTCCGGGATCTGGCCGACTGCAGCCTGCATGGCCCGGCAGGCCTTGACGCTCTCGAAACCGGCTGCCACGACGCGGTCCCGCAGGGCCTGGACCCCCTGGCTGAAGCGGTCCCGCAGCACTTCGACCTGGTGCTGCCAGTTCTGCGCTTCCTGCTGCTGCTTGGCAGCCTGGCGTTCGCCGGCGACGACGGCGTCGCGGTACTGCTGCAAGTCCTTTTCGTAGGCTGCAATGGCCTTGCCCAAGGCATCCAGGCGCTGCTGCAGGGCCTTCAGGTCACGATAGGCTTCGGGCAGGTCCGCTTCCAGGCGGGCCTTCGTTTCGGCCGCCTTGGCCGCAAGGGTCCGCGCCTGTTCGGCTGCCGTCCGGGCCGCTTCTTCGTCCTTTTCCCAGCGGCTCAGCCGGGCCTGGCCGGCGGCGACGGCCTTTTTGAGGGCTTCACCGGCCTGTAACTGCTGCTGCAGGTCTTCCATGGCTTTCCGGGCCTGTTCGGCCTTGTCCTGCCAGTCGGCCAGGGTCCCGTCCTGAGGATACTGGCGGCGCAGGGCGTCGTACTGCTCTTTCAAGGCCTGATGGCGAGTCTCGTCGGCTTTGGCCGTCACTTCCCACTGCTGGCGCTTGGCTTCGCTGGCGTCGGCCCGTTTCTGGTGTTGTTCGACGTCGCGCCGTTCCGGCAGGGAATCCGGGCGCACGGCCGGCATGGGATGGGCCGCCGAGCCGCAGACCGGGCAGGGTTTCCCTTCTTCCAGTTCCGATGCCAGGACGGCGGCCTGGGCCCGGAGGAACAGGGCCCGGACACTTTCATAGGCCACGCGTTCGTCCCGTGCCTTGGCGGCGGCTTTTTCCAGGAAGTTCTGACTGTGCTGCCATTGTTTCCCGGCTTCTTTCAGCTGCTCTTCCAGGGAAGCAGCCTGGCCTTCGCGCTGGAGCCGGTCACTCAGGGCCTGCCAGTGGGCTTTGGCCTGTTCCGCTGCTACGGCCTGTTCGGCCAGGCCGGCGACGGCTTCCCGGGCCTTGTCGAGGGCCTGTTTTTCTGCTTCCTTTTTCTGCCGCACCTGGTCCCAGCGCCGTTCGGCTTCGCCTGCCGCCTTGCGGCAGCGTTCTTCTTCTAGGCAGCAGTCCCGGTAGGAGCCGGCTTTTTCCTGCAGGCCCGTCAGCTGGACCCGTTCTTCGCAGGCTGCCTTATAGCCGCTCTCACGGGCCGAAAGGGCCGCCAGCTGCCGCTGGGCTTCAGCCAGGTCCTTCTCGGCCTTCTCGGCCAGTCTGCGCGCCTTTTCAGCGGCCTTATGAGCCTCTTTGCCCTCTTTTTCCAGGTCGTCGAGGTGACGGCACGGTTCGGCCAGGATTTCAGCCTGGCGCAGGATGGCGATGGTATCCCGTTTTTCCTGGAACCGGCCGGCCTGGTCCTGGAGCTGCGCCGCTTCCCGGCGCTTCTGGTCCCGCAGGAGCCAGTGATTTTCCAAGGTCTGGGCGGCCTGGAAGGCAGACTGGCAGGTCTGGCGCCGGCTTTCAGCCTCGTGCCACTGTGCATCGACGGCGGCGCTTTTATCCTGCCAGGCTTTCTCTTTATCCGGCAGCTCTTCTTCGCTGGCGATGCCCAGGTCGGCCAGGCACTGTTCCCGCCGCTGGCATACCTGCTCATACTGGCCGGCCAGGGTGTCGTGGCGGGCTTTGGCCAGCTCCTGGAGCCGCGCGTAGTGCTGGGTGTGGAAGAGGGTCTGCATGATCTGCTGGCGCTCACTGGAACCGGCCAGGAGGAGCTTGCGGAAGTCGCCCTGCGGCAGGAGGACGACCTGGCGGAACTGGTCGGCCTTGAAGCCCAGCAGCCTTTCGACGGCAGCCGTCACGTTCTTGGCGGCTATGAGCTGTTCCTGGGCCCCGTCTTCGTCCGTTTCATATAAGGCCGCGTGGGCCGCGGCTTTCTTCAGGCCCGTGCCGCGCTTCTTGGCGATTTCCTGTTCCGGGCTGCGGTCGATGCGGTAGTATTTCCGGCCGATGGCAAAGCGGAAGGACACGGCCGTCGCTTCCTGAGGCGACGCGTACTCGCTGCGCATGTGGGCGCCAGTGCGGCTGTCGCCGCTGGTACTGCCGTAGAGGGCGTAGCACATGGCATCGAGGATGGTCGTCTTGCCGGAACCCGTCGGTCCATAGATGAGGAAGAGTTTGTGGTCGCCCAGTTCGCGGAAGTCGACGATTTCCTGGCCGGCATAGGGGCCAAAGGCCTTCATTTCTAAGTAAATAGGAATCATAACAGGCTGCCTCCCTTTTCTAATTCATCCCACAAGGTGCGGACGCAGTCCTGCTCGGCTTCGGTCAGGGGCTGGTCCGGCCGCATGGCCTGGGCAAAGCTGGTGAACAGTTCCTGTTCCGTCACCTGCTGTACGTCGAAATCGCGCTGTCCTGCGGCCCGGGTATTGCGGTTGGGCATTTCCATCGCCATGGCATTGGGGTATTTGCGCCGCAGGCGGGCCATGCCGTCGAGGATGGGCTGGCTGTCGTCGAGGCGGGCCAGGATGAAGTCGTCCGGCCTGTCGTCATCGGCCGCCATGATGGCCTCGAAGGTTCCGCTGACGATGCGCACGTCGTGGCGCGGCACGAAATCCCGGAAGGCCAGGTCCACTTTTCCGTCGGGCCCGATGTCGGCGATGACGGCGCCTTTATGCTGGCGAGCTTCGCCGAACGAGTATTTGAGCAGGCTGCCGGCATAGCGGATGGTATCGCTCGTGACTTTCTGCGGCCCGTGGAGATGGCCCAGGGCCGTATAGCTGAACGGCGCAAAGAGGCCGCTCGTCACCTGGTCCGTCCCGCCAATGGACAAGGGCCGTTCCGAATCACCGGCTACGCCGCCGGCGACGAAGGCATGGGCGACGCAGACCGTGCGCACACCGTCCGGGACCTGGCTGCCCTGCCAGCCGAGGAGGGCCTCCATGGCCTGCTGGTGGCTGCGGACCTCATCCTGACCGAGGCACTGGCGGACGACGGCCGGTTCGGCATAGGGGACGTTCAGGAAGGCGACCGGTCCGGCGTCATCTTCTAGGACGACCGGACCCGTAAGGCGCTCCAGTTCACCGGCCATATAGAGGCCCTGCGGCGCCAGGAGGCGGCTGGCAAAGGACAGGCGGGCCGGGCTGTCGTGGTTGCCGCTGATGACCAGGAAGGGGACGTGCAGATCCGCCGTGATCCGCGTGGCCACGTCGTCGAAGAGTTCCACCGCTTCGGCCGGCGGCAGGCTGCGGTCATAGACGTCGCCAGCCAGGACGACGGCATCGATGCCCTCGTCCCGTATCATGGGCAGGAGCTGCTGCTCCAGGACGTAGGCCTGGTCTTCGGTCAGATAGTTCCCATAGAATAATTTACCTAAATGCCAGTCGGCTGTATGTAAGATGCGCATAGAATACCTCCTTACCAAGCTACTGCTGCAGCGACCGCAGCAGGGCGATTTCCCGGGCATAGCCTGCCATATCGTTGGGTGTTTCCAGATAAAAGGGCAGGTCCCGCAGGGCCGGATGATTGACGATGGCCCGGAAGGCTTCGAGGCCGATGTGGCCCTGGCCGATTTTTTCATGCCTGTCCTTGTGGCTGGCCAGCTCGTTCTTGCTGTCGTTCACGTGGACGGCTTTCAACCGGTCCAGGCCGATGACCTTATCAAAAGTCGTCAATACGTCGTCCAGATGGTGGACGATATCGTAGCCACCGTCAAAGACGTGGCACGTATCGAGGCAGACGCCGATTTTATCGTTCATGGCCACTTTGTCGATGATGGCCGCCAGTTCTTCAAAGGTCCGGCCCACTTCCGTCCCCTTGCCGGCCATGGTTTCCAGGAGGACCGTCGTCTTCTGGCCGGGGAACATACAGGTGTTGAGCATGTCGGCAATGAGGGCGATGCCCGTTTCAGCGCCCTGGCCGACGTGGCTGCCGGGATGGAAATTGTAGCGGCAGTTGTCGACGTATTCCAGGCGGCGCAGGTCGTCGGCCATGGCCTGGCGGGCGAAATCCCGCGTCTTGGCCGTCTTCGAGCAGCCGTTCAGGGTATACGGCGCATGGGCCAGGATGGGCGCGAAGTGATGGGCTGCCATGAGCTGGTTCAGGGCCTGTATATCGTCGACGTCCAGTTTGCGGACGCCGCTGCCGCGGGGATTGCGGGAGAAGAACTGGAACGTATCTGCCCCTATAGATAAGGCTTCGTCACCCATGTGCAAAAATCCTTGTGAAACCGATAAATGACATCCAATATGTAACATATTTTTTCTTCCTCCTGGCGACGGATAATAAAAAAGACTGCCGCACAAAGCCCGTCCGGCCTCATGCAGCAGCCCCCTGTCCCTAGACTCTATTCAAAATCAAATCAAAATCAAAGACTTACGATTTTTCCCGGCAATCCGGGCAAATACCAACGAACGAAATACTGACGCCATTGACGACGAAGCCGCTCTGTTCGGCAGCGGCCTTACGCAGCCCCTCCTGGTCCATGTCGATATCGATGACGCGGTTGCACTTTTCACAACGGATATGGGCATGAGGCGTCGTATTATAATCATAACGATGGGCATCTTCGGCACATTGCAATACCTGGACTACGCCGATCTTGGCAAAGATTTCCATGGTCTTATAGACCGTAGCCAGACTCATGGACGGATAATTGGGCTGCAAGATCTTATAAATCGCCTCGGCATTGGGATGCGTCGGATTGTGGTTAATGGCTTCGTACACAGCCAGGCGCTGCGGTGTGACTTTATAACCGTTTTTTCGCAAAACTTCAGCAATTTCCATTTTTATCCCCCTTTCTTGGAAAACTGTGGTATAATAAGATATTCTAGCTTTATTCTAGTCTTGAATCATATAGAATACTGAAGAGTATCCTGTATTATATTGTAACGGTTATTAAGAAAAATTTCAATGTTTTACGCGAAATTCTTCTTATACAATAAGTAATATTAACTATTTTGTTAGGAAGGAATGTAATCATGACAGAGGAAACGATGATCGCTGAAATCGCCAGGACCCTGGGTATCCGCCCGGCTCAAGTCCAATCTGCCCTTTCCCTCTTTGCCCAGGGCAATACCATCCCTTTCATCGCCCGCTACCGGAAAGAAGCGACAGGGACCCTCGACGAAGTACAGCTGCGCTGCATCCAGGAGCAATATGAATACGAACAGGCCCTGGCCAGCCGCAAAGAAACGGTCCGCCAGTCCATCATGGACCAGGGCTGCTGGAACGACGACCTGGCACGGAGCCTGGAAGCGGCCCGGCAGCTCCAGGACGTCGAAGACCTCTACCTGCCCTATAAACCCAAGAAACGGACGAAGGCCTCCATGGCCCGCGAAGCCGGTCTGGAACCGCTGGCCGACTGTTTTGCCAGCCAGGACCCCAAGGGCCCGGATCCGGAAGACGCCGCCCTGGCCTTTCTCAGCGATGACGTACCGACCGTCGAAGACGCTATCCAGGGCGCAGCCAACATCCTGGCCGAACGCTTTTCGGAACGGGCCGATTTCCGCCGCCACCTGCGCCGCGAACTGTGGCAGCAGGCCCGCCTGACCTGCAGCCTGCAAGTCGAAGAAGACCAAGCCGGTCCCATGCTGACCTATGCCGACTTCAGCGAACGCGTCGCCCGCATCCCGAGCTACCGCATCCTGGCCATCAACCGCGGCGAAAACGAAAAGAAACTGAAAGTCACCTTGAAGGAGCCGGCAGACCGCCACATCGCCATGCTCTGCCAGCTGGTCATCACCAGGCCGTCGCCGTATGACCAGATCCTGCGCGACGCCGCCGCCGACAGTTACAAGCGCCTCATTTCGCCGCAGATGGAACGGGAAATCCGCAACGAACTGACGGCACAGGCCGAAAAACAGGCCATCGACGTCTTTGCCGAAAACCTGCGCCACCTCTTGTTGCAGCCGCCCTTTGCCGGCCAGATCATCCTGGGCCTGGACCCGGGCTTCCGGACGGGCTGCAAGGCCGCCGTCATCAGCGCGACGGGACAGGTCCTCGACTACGGCACGTACTACCTGACCCACTCGGAACAGCAGAAACACCAGAGCGCCGTCAGCCTGGCCAACATGATACGCCGCCACGGCGTCACCCTCATTTCCATCGGCAACGGGACGGCCTCGTATGAAACGGAACAATTCGTATCCCATCTCATCGAAGCCTATCACCTGAAATGCCGCTACGTCATCGCCAACGAAGCCGGCGCGTCCGTCTATTCCGCATCGGACCTGGCCCGGGAGGAACTGCCGGACCTGGACGTCACCATCCGCGGCGCCGTTTCCATCGCCCGCCGCATCCAGGACCCTCTGGCCGAATCGGTCAAGATCGACCCGCGGGCCATCGGCGTCGGCCAGTATCAGCACGATGTCAACCAGAAAGCCCTGTCGGCCGCCCTGGACCAGGTCGTCACGTCTGTCGTCAACTACGTCGGCGTCGACCTCAACACGGCATCGCCGGCACTCTTGCAGCACATCGCCGGCCTGACGGCGGCGACGGCAGGCAATATCGTCGCCTACCGCAACGAGAACGGCCCCTTCCAGAACCGGCAGGACCTGCTCAACGTCCCCCGCCTGGGCCCGGCGACGTTCACCCAGTGCGCCGGTTTCCTGCGCATCAAGGACGGGACGGAGCCGCTGGACAACACGTCGGTCCATCCCGAATCATACGGCCTGGCCGAAAAGATAGCCGGCCACTACGGCCTGAGCCATGACGAGCTCAAGGACCCGGAAAAATTAGCCATCCTGCGCGATAAGATCCAGATGAACGCCGCCCCCAAACTGGCCGCCTCCCTCGGCGCCGGTGAGCCGACGATCAAAGACATCCTGGAAGAACTGCGCAAGCCCGGCCGCGACGTCCGCAGCGACTTCCCGAAACCGCTGACGCGCCGCCACGTCCTGTCCCTGTCGGACCTGCAGATCGGCTCCGTCGTCCGCGGCACGGTCCAGAACGTCGTCGACTTCGGCGCCTTCGTCGACTTCGGCCTCAAGACGCCGGGACTGGTCCACCGCTCCCAGCTGAGCCGGCATCCCTTCCGCCATCCGACGGACGTCGTCCACGCCGGCGACATCGTCGAAGCCGAAATCATCAGCGTCGACGCCGCCCGCGGCCGCATCGGCCTGTCCATGAAAAAAGTGAAGAAATGAGTGTGAAAAAGGAGCTGTCGCATTGCGACAGCTCCTTTTTTAGGGGTTAGCAGATGGCTTTAAATTTAAAGCTTTTCTGTAGGGGCGACCACGTGGGGCGCCCGCCCGATTCACCATTCAGCCGTAGGGGCCGCCCAGAGGGCGGCCCCTACGAACCACTAGCCACTAACCACGAACATTACAAACTATTCCACTCGTCGTTGAGTTTATCGTAGCGGTTCGATGCGGCCTGGCCCCGCTGGAAGCCTGGGCGGTAGTCCTGTCCGCGCTGGCTGGCGCTGACGCCGTCGTAGAGGCCGCGGACGCGGTCCTGTTCGGCCTGGAAGAGGGCATCGAGCTTATATTTCATGGCCGTATTGTCGATGGACGTATCGTTGTCCAGCTGGCTGCGGGTCTTAGAAATCTGGACGTAGAGCGTATTGGCCCGGCTGGTGAACTCGCGATTGCCCTTGAAGTCCGTGTGGTCATTCAAGTAGGCGTTGATGTCGCCGGCCAATTTGCCGATATCGTCGTTGAACAAGTCCTTGCTGCTGGCATAGGACGCCAGGATCTGCTTATCCGGATTGGCCTTGGCTTCAGGCTGCGGCTTTTCATCGGTCTTGGTCTGGACGCTGACGTATTTTTCCAGGTAGCTGACCAGGTCGTCGCCATCGACGGCAGCTGTGAAATCGGCACCTGGGACCTTGATGGTCCGCGCCGTCTTCTTGGCCTTCTGGACTTCGTCGCGCAGGTCATCTAATTTTTCGCTGATAGCGTCGTCTGACGGATTTTCAGCAATCGTCATGGCCGTGTCATACATGGCCATCTGGTCGCGCATGACTTCGCGGATAGCCTTGTCATCGGCGGCATACTGGTCGGGGATGGTCTTGGGCTGATAATTCTTGGCCATCTTTTCGACGTTCTTGCGGCTCTTGCCCAAATCCTTGACCAGGGAATCGACATCGTCGCCTTTGCTCTTCTGGCTCAGGCGCTTGGCCGTACTGGTGGCGGATTCATTTTCCGACGCCAGCTGCTGCGACAGGGAAACGGCATCCTTCACATAGTCCCCGCTGCTGCGGCTGCCATAGAAGTGAAAGGCCACGGCAGCGGCCAGAGCCAGGACGAGGACGATGATACCGGCGATGATGGCCTTCTGATAGCGCACGTAAAAAGGCTTTTCCTGAAAAGGCGGCGGCGTCGGCCGGCCCGTCATGACCGGTCGTTCCATCGGCTGCGGCGGCCGCTGCGGCTCTTCGTCCCGGACCGGTTCCCGGTGCTTATGGACAAAGGTTTCCGTTCCCGTCGCTTCGTCGATGACCGGTTCGTCATCATCCATTTCCGGCAGTTCGGCACCGCAGAAGGGGCAGAATTTCCCATCGACGCTCACCCATTTGCCACATTCCGGACAAATGCGTTTCTTCGGTTCCCCTTCCGGCAGCTGTTCAGCGCCGCAGGCCTGGCAAAAGCGGTCGTCGTCCTGCAAGGGCGCCCCGCATTGTTGGCATTTCTTCATAAAAAACACATCCTTTACTTAGCGTAAGTACATGCTTCTAGTATAAGCCATTTCCCTCAGTCTTGCAAAAAATCGGCCATGCGCCGATAGGTGTCGCAGATTTCGTCGTAGCATAATTTTTCAAAGTTGAGATACGAATGGACCATGTTGCCGTAATTATACGTTTCGGCCCGCACGCCTTTTTCAGCCAGGCGGCGCACGTAATCGCGGCCTTCGTCGCGGAAGGGGCAGAACTGCGTCGTCAAGACCAGCGTTGCCGGCATATCTGCCGACAATTCGCCAAAGAGGGGCGAGGCATCCCGGCGGTCGTCACCGGGACGGAAACACTGGTTGAAATACCAGGTCATCTTGGCCGGCGTAAAGCCCGTCCGGGTATTGCAGTTCTCCTGGACCGACGGGAAGGAGTGGGTCATATCCAGGCAGGGATAGACCAGGATCTGATGAGTCAGCGGAAGGGATGCATCATGCTGCAGGGCCTGGCTCGTATAAGCCGCCATGCAGCCGCCGGCGCTGTCACCGCACAAGGTCAGGTCCGCCTGGTAGGGGATCTGCAAGGCATCGAGCGCAGTCAGGGCCTTCCGGGCTACGGCCAGGGCATCTTCATAGGCCGCAGGATAAGGATTTTCCGGAGCCAGGCGATATTCCGGAGAAATGACGATATGCTGCGTTGCCTGGGCAATGCGGCGGCAGACCGGGTCATAGACGGCGACCGTGTCGATGGCAAAACCGCCGCCATGATAGTAGATCAGGACCGGCAGGGGCCGGCTCGTATCGGGAATATAGATGCGGACCGGCACGTCGTAGACCTCACAGCCGTCCAATACCGTATCGACGACCGATGCCATCGGCACTTTCGGCAGCTCTTGTTCCCATGCCGTATGCAGCGACGCTTCGCGCATGGTAATCGGCGTCATGATAAAATCCTCACTCGTATGGGCAGCGATAAAAGCTGCCAGTTCCGTTTTAATTGCACTCATCGTAAACCCCTCTTTCCCTCTTCTTATATAGTTTTAAATTGTAACAAAAAATATCCCTTTTGGCACCGTAGGGGGCGCCACGCGGGCGACCTGCTGGATACTGGGCGGCACTCTCCCTAAACGGGAAAATCACTCATATCCTGGAGCGGGCTTGCCACGTGCAAGCCCCTACTACAGAGGTGCTGCTTATATAGTTTTTAATTGTAGCACAAAACAGCACGCATGAATAGGATAGATGCAAAAAAAGGGCTTGTCGCCGTGCGACAAGCCCTTTTAAGTGGCTAGTGGCTAGTTGTTAGTGGCTAGCGGATGGTTTTAAATTTAAAAGCCATCACTTCAAACATCAAACCTCAAACATAAAAGAAAAAGGGGCTGCGCACGTGACCTAAGCCTCATGCAACAGTCCCTCTAAAAGTCCTGTGTGGCGGAGAGCGTGGGATTTGAACCCACGATAGAGCGTTCGCCCTATACATGATTTCCAATCATGCTCCTTCAGCCGCTCGGACAGCTCTCCGCGTCTTACATATCTTTCCTGACATCTTCGGGATAAATGTCGATATGTAAAGTATGGTCGGGGCGACAGGATTTGAACCTGCGACCTCTTAGTCCCGAACCAAGCGCGCTACCAAACTGCGCTACGCCCCGTTGACCTGACTTATACATAATACCATATCTACGAAAAAAGTCAAGGAAAAAATTCAATCATCCCATCAGGCCAGCTTCTTTTCCCGGATGAAATCGATGAGCATGGCTGACGTATCGGCCATGAGGTCGCCGCACGATACGGGACCGCCGTTGGCCGGACTCTTGAGGACGCGGCAGCACGTCGCATGGAAGCGGTCGAGCCAGATTTTCTGGAATTCCCGCACAGGCTGATTGACTTCGGCCTTCGTCTTTTCCTCCGGCGTCGTGCGGCCGACGAGACAGCCCAGGACCAGACAGGCCCCGTTCAAAGCTCCGCAAAGACAGCCCGAACCGGCCACCCCGCCGCCGAGGACGGACACCATGCGCAGCGTTTCCGGCGGCAGCTTCAAATCCAGACAATCATTGCAGACCTTGACCACCGTTTCAGCACAATTATTCCCGGCCTGCTGGTACTGTGCCGCTAGTTCTTTTACCTTTTCCATCATAAGACCTCCTTGAAAACATATTATATAATCTATTATACATTATTTTATTCACTTTGTGGTTGCAAAACCATTTTCCTGCTATCCTTTTTAATGGATACTGATGGGGCATAAAGGGCCCGGATAGCATTGAAAATAGCCAGGATCATGACGCCAACGTCAGCAAAAATGGCAAACCACATATTAGCAATGCCGACAGCCCCTAATCCCAGGCAAAGGAATTTTATCCCCAGTGCAAAAACGATATTTTCATAAATAATACGCAGACATTTCCGCGATAAAAGGATAGCATTGGCAATCTGCAAGGGATCATCATCCATGAGTACGACGTCGGCTGCTTCAATAGCTGCATCAGAGCCCATGGCTCCCATAGCAATACCGATGTCAGCCCGGGTCAAAACAGGCGCATCATTAATTCCGTCGCCAACGAACGCTAATTTTTCTTTTTCTCCTTTACGGGCCAACAACTGTTCCACTTTATTCACTTTATCGGCAGGTAATAATTCACTGTATACCTGGTCGACACCGACATCCTTGGCAATATTTTCGGCTGTCCGACGAGTATCCCCAGTCAGCATGACGGTCTGCTTGATGCCGTTTCGTTTAAGCGCTGCAATGGCCTGGCGCGCGTGAGGCTTGATGACATCAGATATGACGATATGACCCGCATATCTTCCATCAACCGCCACGTGAAGAATGGTTCCCATGCTATGACAAGGCACATAAGAAATTTTCATCTGCTTCATCAATTTATCATTGCCAACGGCCACGATATGACCATCTACGGCAGCCTTGACACCGTGTCCGCTGATTTCATGAATATTCCTGACACGGTTACGGTCAATGGGTTTACCATACGCTTGCTGCAAGCTCTTGCTGATGGGATGTGAAGAAGCACATTCGGCCATGGCGGCATAAGCAAGCAATTCTTCTTTTTCCATCTGGTTGTGGTGGACTCCATTAACTTCAAAATTACCTTTCGTCAAAGTCCCGGTCTTATCAAAAGCGATATATCTCGTCTGCGCCAGTGTTTCCATATAATTGGATCCTTTGATGAGGATGCCTTCTCTGCTAGCACCACCAATACCGGCAAAAAAGCTGAGAGGCATACTGATAACTAAAGCACAAGGACAACTGATGACTAAAAAGATTAAAGCACGATAAATCCAATTTTCCCATTGAGGATCAGCATGGCCGTACATCAGCTGAATGACAGGAGGGATGATGGCCAAAGCCAAGGCACCCAGACAAACAGCTGGTGTATAGACCTTGGCAAATTTAGTGATGAAATTTTCTGATTGCGACTTATGCGAACTAGAATCTTCAACTAGTTCCAAGATTTTTGAAACTGTCGATTCTTCGGATTCCTTCGTGGTCTTCACGTAAAGGACGCCAGTCATATTGATACAGCCACTAATGACTTCATCCCCTTGCTGCACATCTCTGGGCAGGCTTTCTCCTGTCAGGGCACTCGTATTGAGGCTCGATGTCCCACGAAGGACCACGCCATCCAAGGGCACCCGTTCACCGGGCTGGACGACTATCGTCGTACCTAAGGCTACATCATCCGGGTCGACCTTTTCCAGTTTACCATCCCGTTCTATATTCGCATAATCAGGACGGATATCCATGAGGGCACTGATATTCTTCCGGCTGCGGCCAACAGCATAGCTTTGGAACCATTCGCCGATTTGGTATAACAACATGACAGCAATACCTTCCAGGTAATCACCGCTCTGCTCATAAATGGCTAAAGCAAAGGCGCCCAGCGTAGCAATGGTCATCAAGAAGTTTTCATCAAAAATGCGGCCATTCACGATTCCCTTTCCAGCCTTCCGCAGGATATCATAGCCGATGATACCGTAAGCAACCAGATAAAGGGCCAAATGCAGCCACCCCTGTACCGGGATAAATTGAAGTGCCATAAGCCAAACAGCCGTAATCCCGATGCGCCAGAGCATCCGTTTCTGTTTATCATTCATCAGTTGTCCCTTCTTCCTGCTTTATTTTACGTGAATTTCACAATCCGGTTCGACTTTTTTGCAGGCCTTGACGACTCGTTGCATCACCTGTTCCGGATCGTAGTTCTCTTCAAATTTAATAATCATCTTTTGTAACATGAAATTTACCGTCGCCTCAGCTACCCCTTCTGTTTTTCTGGCAGCATCTTCCATCAGGTTGGCACAATTAGCACAATCTACATCGATCTTATACGTTTTCTTTTTCATGATAATCTCTCCTCTAAAAATAATATGAACGATTGCTCATTTGTTCAATTGTTGCGCTTGTAGTATAATATGCCTAATCAAAATCGTCAATGTCCCTTTCCTGGTTCCTGCTAAAAGGGATAAAGGAATGTCTAAACAGGCGAAAAAGGAGACGTACCATATGAACGATCCGACCAATACCCTCATTTATGAAATCAAAAATTCCCTTCCTCCAGACAGTACACTGAAACATCAAGTTCTATTCCCAGGCATCCTCCTGGCCCGATATCGGCTGCAAGGAGCGACCTGTACGGTTCAACATTCAAGCTGGCCCGGTCTTTATATTTTCAGCAACGGTCGTGAAGGAAGTATGGGCTGGCAGTTAAATTCAGGCAAACAAATTTATCTGCATCGCCAGGCTTTTGCCTGCCATTCCGCATCAGCCTGTACCCAAGCAATCATTTCCCTGCCAAACGGTTTTTATGAGGGCCTGTCTCTTTTTTTCAATCTTCCCGTAATAAAAGAACAGCCGCCATCGCTGTTCGAGGAAGCCGGTTTGCATCCATTTCAGCTTCTCGCTGCATGCTTTCCTGACGAATCGGGAGAGGCTTTCTGGCAAAATGATACGGAATTACAGCGGATTATTTCCTTTTTTTGGGACCAGCCAGCCCTTCTCTCGAACGCTTATGAAAAGTTAAAAGTTTTAGAACTGTTGCTCCATTTAAGCCGCTTTCCCCTTCATAAGCGTCAACATTTATCTGCTTATCCATCGGAACAAGTGGCCTTAGTACAAAAAATCCACTACGATTTATTACAAAAATTGGACCAGCGCATCACAATTGACACACTGGCCCAACAATATCTCATAAATCAGACGACTTTAAAAAACGTATTTAAAGCAGTCTATGGTACTTCTCTGGCAGCCCATATCAAAGAGCACCGGCTGCTGCAAGCTGCGGAACTTCTCTGCCATAGTCAAGATTCAATGGCAGAAATCGCAGCCAAAGTCGGTTATGAAAGCCAGAGCCGATTTTCTGCAGCTTTCAAAAAACGTTTCGGTGAATTACCTACGCAATATCGGAAAACACATTAGAAAGAAACCCATTCTCCATCATCGGGCATAATATAATGGTCCACCCCACGGGCCATGAGCCGGCTGCGCAGAGTATATCTCGTCAAAGAGGCATGGGCTACATTATCCAGATGAGTAAGAAGAAGCTGAGACTGCGGAACAGTCTTTGCTACACAAGCTACATCTTCATCGCCCATGATGAGCCGGCCATTTTCTACAGTTTCAGCCGCACAAGCATTTAATGCGACGACATCAGGGCGATACGTTTTCAGCGTATTTTCCACTTCAGGATACCATACGGTATCACCAGCGACATAAAGGGTAGGTTCGTCTGCGCTCTGGAAGAGGACCCCCATAGCGTCACCGCAAGGAACGATGGTACCATGGCGTGCCGGCATATGTTGAAGGGTAAGGCCATCGAGAGTCAACGGAGACTTAGACAAAACCTGTACATCTTGAAATCCGGACTTTTCAAAAATGGCTGCGTCCTGTTCATTCTGCACAAAGACAGGGATGGACTTATCCAAAGGCTGGCCTACGGTCCCATCGGCAGCTATATCAATATGGTCTGGATGGATGTGCGTTACGATGTAATAATCGACACCATCCAGAATTTCCTGCGGCGTCCTAGGCAGTCCATAAATCGGCATGGCAATTTCCATTTTAACCGGGTCCGGAATCATGTATGGCTTCCCCGGAATATCTTCGAAACTACCAAGGCTTCCTTTTCCACAAAGCCAGGGGTCAATTAAAAAGGTCTTCCCTTGATATACAATTTTAAGTGTAGCATTGCGAATCTGCTGAATGTCCATTATTTTCTCTCCTTTATTCTTTACAATAAATATTTTTATTGACACTATGTTCAATATCTATTATATTAAACGCAAGAAAACATTCAACAGTCACCTTCGAGGAAGTGTCTGATAATGGACACATCTCCCAAATTGTCTAGAAAGTAAGGAGGTATCCTTCATGACGCAAAAGTTAGATCGTCGCACCCGCTATACGCGTTCTGTTATCAAGCAATCTTTTTTGGAACTGCTCCAAAAGTATCCCTTTCCGAAAGTCACAGTCACGGCTATCTGCAAAAAGGCGGAAATTACACGGGCTACGTTCTACTTGCATTATATGGATATCTATGCCTTGTTAGACGCTATCCTTGAGGAAGCGCTGCATTTATCCGAAAATACAAATCCTGATAAATCCTTGGCCGATTTTCTTTACCAAGCCAGTCAATCAAATGAAAGGGCCTCTTTCATCAAGAATAACTATACTATGCTGCCCGTCTGTCAACGCATCGCAGATTCCCCTTGTTACCAAGCACTCTTTTCAGATAAGACCTTAGGGCCTTACATCTTAGAATATATTTTCACACATGAAAAAACTCAAATGATTTCATTTTTACAAAATCAACTTCAGATTGATGCAACATTAGCGGAAAATCTCTACTTATTCCTGGTCAGCGGGGCTTTTACCATCAACCAGCATCATAAATGGAAAAAAGACGAATCATGGTTCCAGATTCAGGCTATGCTGCTGCGTCTCATTTACCATGGCATCCAGGGGTTGAAAAAATAAAAAAGGACTATCTCATGATGGCAGATGCCTTCATGATATAGTCCTTTTTACAGTATGGCGGAGAGCGTGGGATTTGAACCCACGATAGAGCGTTCGCCCTATACATGATTTCCAATCATGCTCCTTCAGCCACTCGGACAGCTCTCCATGGCTTACACATTGTTTGATTATGCAGTTGTTTGATGCCCTCGGGATCGACATCCAATGTGTAAAAATATGGTCGGGGCGACAGGATTTGAACCTGCGACCTCTTAGTCCCGAACCAAGCGCGCTACCAAACTGCGCTACGCCCCGTTACCTGACTTGTATATAATACCATACTGGAAGAAAAAGTCAAGCTTTTTTTCTCGTGTCAGGCGACAACTTCTTTATTTTTATGGATCCGCTTCCAAATGAATCCGCCGGCAATGGTAACGACCAGCAGGATGATTTTCAGTTCCGTCGGATTATTGGCCGCCAGGCTGACGTATTGAGCCAGGTAATGGTCTGTCGCCATCATGCCGCCTGAAGCCCAGCCGAGAATGGCGCCGCCGATGTAGATGAGGATGGGAAAGCGGTTCATGACTTTGACGACGATGGTGCTACCAAAGACGATGATCGGCACGGAAATGAGCATGCCGAACATGAGCAGGCCCCAATGGTTATTGGTGACGCCGACGATGCCCAGGACGTTATCGAGGCTCATGAGGGCGTCGGCCATGATGATGGTCCGCACAGCCGCCCAGAGCGAGTCCTTGGCTTCGACGTGAACGTCTTCTTCCTGGTCGTCGGCGCCGATGAGCTTGATGCCGATGAGGACCAGCAGGATGGCTCCGACAGTCTTCAAGAAGGGAATCTGGAAGAGCCAGGACACGATAAAGGCCATGATGAAACGCATACAGATGGCCCCGGCCGCACCATATAAAATAGCCCGCTTCTGCAAATGCTTAGGCAGATTCTTGGCGGCCATGCCGATGACGATGGAATTATCGCCGCCTAAGGCCAAGTCGATGAGCACGACCTGCAAAATCATAGTGATATCAAAGACAAGCGTCGATTCTAACCCTTCCAAGGTAAGTCCCCCTTATACGTTAAGACAAATTTACATCTCCCCCATTATATGATAATTACGATGGGATAGCAAGAAAAAGGCGCTGTCCCATGAAGACAGCGCCTTTTTCTGTAGGGGCGTCCACGTGGGACGCCCGCTCACACAAATCAAGTTTACAAGTATCTCTCATATCCCCGGCGGGCTCGCCACGTGCGAGCCCCTACAAACACCATATTACGAACGACAAATGGTTCTTATTTCACGATGACCGATACGCCATCGGGGATGACGGTGATTTTCGGGTCGGTAATGCCTTTTTTCGCCAGGACGTCTTTGGCCATAGCCAGGGCGTCGTCGATGGAGGCAGCGTATTTCATGTGCATGTCTTCGATCATCTGCTGCGGGGCTTCAGTGACCATGATGATGGTGAATTTCAGGAGCATACGCATGAGGATCTGGGCTTCCCACTGGTCGAAGACCGTTTCGTTGCGGCCGCGGGCCAGGATTTCGTCCATGGCTTTCTGGATGGATTCGGCATTCTTCAGGTTGTTGTAGAAATCTTCGCCGCCATGACCGTCAGAGCAGGACGATACGTCGATGATGACGCCGCCTTCTTTGCAGGTCGCTTCAGCAGCGGTCATGCCTTTGACGGACTGGTAAATGTTCTGGTCCAGGGGATAGCCGCCGTTGGTGGTGATGACGATATCAGCCGGGACGGGTTTGACGCCAGCCAGTTTCATTTCAAAGTCAGCGCCAGCATAGTGAGCTTTTTCGCGGTCGCCGGCAAAGGCAGCGATGACTTTCTTGTCCGCATCGATGACGACGTTGCAGATGAAGGCTAATTTAGCCGCTTTAGCCGCATAGAGCATATCTTCATGGATGGGGTTGCCCTGGAGGATACCCGTGCGGGCGTTGGGGCTGTTGATGAATTCCGAGCAGTGGTTGGCCAGGACCGTGACCTTGCTGGCGATACCAGGCAGGACGGATTTACGGCCGCCCGACATGCCGGCGAAGAAATGCGGTTCAATAAAGCCTTCGGAAATGAGCAAGTCCGCATTAGCGGCTACTTTGTTGATACGGCAGTCACCACCAGAGGGCAAAGTACCAACGCTGACCATGTCTTCGTCGTTGCGGCTGACATGGATGACGAATTTTTCATGTTCCGCAATTTCTTTGCCATACTTGTCGATCAGTTCTTCCTTCGTCGTAGCCCGGTGCATGCCCGTAGCGATGAGGATGGTAATGTCGATATCCGGGTTCCCCTTGCGCAGTTCTG
Source organism: Megasphaera indica (assembly GCF_046614755.1). Taxonomy (NCBI): domain Bacteria; kingdom Bacillati; phylum Bacillota; class Negativicutes; order Veillonellales; family Veillonellaceae; genus Megasphaera; species Megasphaera indica. The sequence goes on along the minus strand of NZ_JBKKJR010000009.1, from coordinate 9,799 downwards.
CCAGGAGCTGGGGCATGATGATGTGGCTCGGTACCGGGCGGGTATGGTCACTGGAAATAATGACGCAGTTCTTCTTCCCCTTTGCCAATTCGCTTAATTTCGGGCTGCCAATCGGGTTGGCCAGGGCATCGGCGACGAGTTCCGCTTCCGATTTCGGCGCCTTGTATTCATGGGCGTGGGAGACGAGGACGCCGGCGACCTGTTCTTCCGGCAGTTCCAATTTGATTTTTTCTTTGCCAAAGGGCAAGCTAAATGTATGCATAGCTGCACATCCTTTCTTAGTTCATGGCTATATATATGTTTGTGAATAGCCTGTAGTTGTATAAACAATATGTTTGGGGATGTAAAAAAGAAGAAAGGGCAAAGCCTTGCGCCTTGCCCTTTTCCTTTAGTATGTAACTGTGAATTATTCTTCGACAGGAACTTCGTCGTTGATGCTGACAACTTTGCCCGGATTCATGATGTTCTTCGGATCCAGTGCTTTCTTGACAGCTTTCATCATCTTGAGTTCAACCGGGTCGGTGTATTTTTCAAGAAGTGCTTCACGTTTGTAGCCAATGCCGTGTTCACCGGAGAGACGGCCGCCGAGTTTGTAGACGAGAGCGTAGATTTCGCCCTGAATCTTCGGAAGCATTTCTTCCCATTCTTCCTGAGTACGGTCATCTTTCAAGATATCAATATGGACGTTGCCGTCGCCGCAGTGGCCAGCGCAGTGCATAGCGACATTGTATTTTTCGCCGAGGCGGGAAATCTGCTGTACAGCACCCGGGATTTCCGTCATCGGAACGACGATATCTTCCATGGAGAAGACTAAGCTGCGAGCGCGGTCAGCTTCGAGGTATGCTTTACGGGATTTCCAAATAACAGCCGGGTCAGCAACCAGGGAGTCGATAGCGTTGTTGTCTTCAGCGAGTTCAACGATTTTTTCGCACTGATCCATGAGGACGTCTTCGTTGTCGCCAGCGATCTGGATGATGATGTAGTTACCATTTTCAGATTTCGGCAGTTTTTCGTCGAGGAATACTTCGACCTGTTTGATGGAAGCGTTATCCATGAATTCTACGCAGACCGGAGTGATACCAGCGTTCATGACTTTCGGTGTCAAAGCGATAGCGTCGTCGAGGTTGTCGAATACAACCAAGAGGTCCTGCTGATATTTCGGAAGAGCAACCAATTTGAGGTAAACTTTGGTGATGATACCGAGGGTACCTTCAGAACCGATGAAGAGGTGCATCAGCATGTAGCCTGTAGCGTTCTTACGGAATTTACCGCCGAGGGTTACGACTTCGCCAGTCGGAGTAACGACTTCCATGCCCATGACCTGGTCACGAGTTACGCCATATTTAACAGCGCGGTTGCCGCCAGCGTTGGTTGCAACGTTACCGCCGATGAAGCAGGAGTCCCCACTGCAGGGGTCGCCGCCGTAGAAGAGGCCTTCCTTCTGGACTGCATCCTGGAGGACAGACGTGGTAACGCCGGCTTCGGAAACACAAACCATGTTGTCTTTATCGATTTCGAGGATTTTGTTCATACGTTCAATGGAGATGATGACGCCGCCGAAGGTAGCAACAGCACCAGCTGCCAGGCCCGTACCAGCTGCACGAGGAACCATGACCGTATCGTTTTCATAGCAGAGCTTAACGACTTTGGAAACTTCTTCAGTAGTAGCCGGAAGAACAACGACCTGCGGTTCTTTCATGTAATGGGGGTCCGTTACTTCGTCATGGGAATACGGTTCGAGTTTATCTTTGTCCGTATAAACATACTTTTCGCCGACGATCTGTTTGAACTGTTCAATCAACTCCGGGGAAACTTTACCTTTTGCCATAATACATACCTCCAAATAGTTAAAATTATAAGCCTAACACTTATTGCTTCATCTAGTCATGACGACCAGATCTAAGACCGAATATAACGAAAGTATAAATTCATGTATCATTTTTATCTTCCGTTTATCTCTTACGGGTATTATTATACTCTACTTCTTCATGCATGTAAATTACATTTGCACATTTTACGCATATCATTTTTCGATTGATTCGTCGTGTTCTATGACAACTTATCATAAGAACTGTCGATTTTTAAATAATCTAAAACAAAACGTAAAATTTTAAATAGTATTTATTTTTTCTTATTTTAATCTATGCATATTGGTAATACAGTATTATTCCCGTAAGGAAATGTTTCGCATATAGAACATTTCACGTCCGATTATATCACATTGTTTATTATAGAAAAAGGTATGCTACATGGATATGTAGCATACCTTTTTATGCATCTCTGCTATATGACGTTTTCTATTCGCTTATTGGACTAAGAAGGGAACGACGCTCGGAGCGATAATGGTAATGATACCTGCGATGACCAGCATGAACAGGCAATAACCAACTGTACCGCGCATGACTTCGCCTTCCTTGCCTTCAGCAACAGCGCCGACAGCGCCGATACCAAGGGCGATACTCTGCGGCGAAAGCATCTTGCCGATACAACCGCCAAGGGAGCTGGCACCTGCAAGCCACGGCTGGCTCATGCCCAGGCTGGATGCAACGGATGTCTGCAACGGCCCGAAGAGGACGTTGGCGTTCGTGCAGGACCCGGTAATGAATGCGCCAAGACCACCGACGAACGGAGCAACGATAGGATATGCATTGCCTGTTGCAAATACGAGGGCATCAGCGATTTCCTTGGTCATGCCGGAGTAGGTCATGATCTTAGCGACGACGACGACGGCGATGATGGTCAGGTACGTGAAGCGCAGGCCGACGAAGTTATCTTTGAAGACCTGAGCGATCTTACCGATGGAAGCACCCTGATAGAGGCCGCCGAGGATGGTGGCGATGAAGATCATGACGCCAGGAACAGCGATCCATGTGAAGGTGTAGGGTTTGGCACCCGGGCCGGCATAGATAGGAACAGTCGTTTTAATCGAAGCCAGCGGACCGTTGATGAACGGGAACAGTTTCGACGTACCGACGAGGAATACGAAGATAAGGATGAAGATCATAGCTGCTTTGACGCCTTCACCGAAGGAAACAGCTTTCTGATTTTCTGTGTCAATATCGAACTTGTATTCCGGATTGCTTGTCGTCTTGCAAGCGCGGGAATAGAGGACGATGACAGCCATGATGATGATGGACGAAACCATGACCGGCAGTTCAGCGCCGATAGTCATGGAAATGAACAGTTCCGGAATAGCCAGGGCCAGGCCGGAGAGCAGGGTTACGATACCGACACCTTTGATGGCTTTGATACCGCCGCCGATGCAGATGACGATCAGGAACGGAGCGATGAGGTCAGGAATAAAGGATACAATCGAGACTTTCGTAGCCAGGACGCCGGCATCCAAACCGGTGACAGCAGCCATGGTCGTCGTCGGGATACCGATGGACCCGAAGGACGGTGCTACGGCGTTGGAAATCAAGCAGGCGATGATGGTCTTGATCGGCGGATACCCGAGGGCAACCAGCATAGCAGCGGGGATAGCAACAGCAGTACCAAAACCTGCCATGCCTTCCATGAACGTCCCGAAGCCCCAAGCGATGAGCAGGAATACGACACGTTTATCTTCACTGACAGTGGTCAGCATCTGTTTGATGACTTCCAGGCTGCCTGTGGCTACAGTCAATTTGTAAGCGAACAGGGCCATGATGATGACCAGCAAAATCGGCCAGCATGCCAGGGCTACGCCTTCGAGGGCTGCCGAAATGGCAATGGGAACTGACATATTATAACAGAATACAGCGACAACAAATGCGATGATAGCCGCGATTGGGCACGCTTTCCAACCGGCCATCTTCAAGAACCCCAATGCTACGATTAGAAATAGGATTGGGAGCAAGGCCAATATAACCATTACATACCACCCTTTCATAATAAAATACTTTTCACGCCTCTAACAGGCGGGGGCTTATTCATGAACGAACCACGAATAACGCCATTTCTCACTTAGATTGCATCCGGATACAAGCTCTATGCTGTTATTATATACCTCAATGTCATATTTGTAAATTACATTTGGACATGAGCGTATACCTATTTTCGATATAGCGAACACCAATGTTTACTATTTTGCATATTACTGCACTAAAATGTGGAGTTTATAAGCCATAAATAATCGTTTATCATTTTATAAATGATTTTATGTAATTTAACGTTTCATGTATAAATCGCATAGCCCTTTTAAGTTGTTAGTGGCTAGCAGTTAGGGGTTAGCAGAGGACGTTTAATTTAAAACCATCCGCTGACTGCTAGCAGCTAGCCGCTGACTGCTAAAAAAGGCGCTGTCTTCATGAGACAGCGCCTTTTTTTAAGTGTAAACTATAAACTCTTATTCTTTTCTGCCGACGCGATGACGGCGTTCATGGTGGCAGCGCGGAAGCTGCTTTCTTCCAGGGTCCGGACGGCTTCGATAGTCGTGCCGCCTGGCGAGCAGACGTCATCTTTCAGGGCACCGGGATGGCGGCCTGTTTCCAGGACCATCTTGGCTGCTCCCAATACGGTCTGGGCCGCAAAGGTATAGGCCATCTGGCGGGGCATCCCTTCGCGGACGGCGCCGTCGGCCAGGGCTTCGATGAACATATAGACGTAAGCCGGGCCGCTGCCGCTCAGGCCGCAGACGGCGTCGATGAGCTTTTCATCGGTCACGACGGCTTTGCCGAAGCTGGAAAAGATGGCGACGACATCGGCCGTTTCGGCTTCAGTCACGTTGACATTGGGCGATACGGAGGCCATGCCTTCGCCGACCATGGCCGGCGTATTGGGCATGACCCGGACGATTTTCGTTTCCGGACCGGTGTAAAAGGCCAGCTTTTCCAAAGAGACGCCGGCGGCGATGGAAATGAGGACGCTATCGGCCGGAAGGGATTCCCGGACGGCTTCCAGTGCCGATTCCATGATGTTCGGCTTGACGGCCATGATCAGGCCCTGGGACTGGCGTGCCAGTTCTTCCGGCGTGTCGACGACGACAGCTCCCGTTTCTTTGGCCAGGGCTTCGGCCTTTTCCTTGTGGATATTATAAAGATAGATATGGTCTGCAGCAATGGCATGGGCAGCTACCAGGCCTTTGACGATGGCCCGGCCCATATTGCCCGTCCCGCAGACACCGATTGTCTGGAACATAGGAAGCCTCCCTTTCCGATACGGACTTACTGTTTAGCGCCGACGGCATCCAAGGTCGCTTTAATCTTGGCAGCCAGGCCGTGGATCTTCTTCTTGGAAACGGAGCAGACAGCCAGGCGGATACCTTTGCCCAAGGGAACGAGGAAGATATTTTCTTTTTCCAGTTCATCGCAGACTTTCTGGGACCCTTCCATAGGGATCGTGATGAAGAAGCCCGAAATGTAACGCAAATATTTCAAGCCACATTCATCGGCTTCTTTCATGAACAAGTCAGCCCGTTCCTGGATGAGGTGGAAATATTTAGCCCGTTCCGCATCGAGTTCAGCGACTTTGGCCGGGTCCTTGCAGATATTGGCCATGACCTTCATGGCAGCACTGTTGGAGTTCGACCAGGTAGCGCGGCTGGTATACTGGTTGATGGCGACGAATTCATCGGCAATATCCTTGTTCGGCGTGACGCAGATCATGGCGCCCATACGCTGGCCATACATGGTGAAGCCTTTACTGCAGGTGTAGGCGACGACGATGAGGACGTTGTCCGGCATGTTGCCGAATTTCTTGAAGAATTTGCGGCATTCATGTTTTTCGCCGCTGTAGTCGAGATAAGCGACGTCGGAGACGAAGATGATGTTCTTATCCTTGCCTTTGACGACATCTTTCAAGAAGGCCAGGACTTCGTCCCATTCCGAATCGGAGAGGCCGTAACCCGTCGGGTTGTTGGCCGGCGAATTCATGATGATAACCGTGTTGTACTGTTTGGCAACCATATCGCTGACGTTGGCTTTGAAGCTTTCCATATTGAAATGGCCATCGGGCGTGAGCAGTTCAAATTCACGGAGTTTGCGGCCATTATCGTTGCACATGGAGCCGTAAGCCCCCCAATGCCAGTCACTGGTCAGGACTTCATCGCCCCATTCGGAATAGTTGTGAATGACGTGATGGAGGACACCGGAACCGCCGGACGTAGCACAGGCGCGGATGTAGCCTTCCGGACGGGATTCACCGAAGCACTGGTCGATAGCAGCTTCCAAATAATCGGGATAGCCCTGGATCGGCGCATAGGCGACGATTTCTTTCGGCGTCAAGGCTTTGTAGGCTTTCTGGACGACGTCGAGCATGACGAGATTCCCATCTTCATCGAGCATGGAACCGACTGTCCCATTAATAACTTTATCTGCCCCCAATTTTTCGGTCAAAGCTACGGCACGGTTGTTAGCACCAAAAATCTTATCTTCAGCACTCTTCCCTTTTGCCTGCGGTGCGGCAACACTTTTTACCATATGAATCAACTCCCCTTTCTTATGTACATATACATTTATACCACATTCAAAATCGAAAGACAATAAACATATTGCATATATCTGTCATGTATTCAAAATACAAAAGGAATAACGCCTCTTGGACAATCAAAGTTAATCCCATTTGCTATCTTAGCATAAAACGGTTGAAATTATATCATGACTCTCCTATAATAAAGAGTATATAACATATTTCGTGTTACTTTTATGCATTTTTATTCTATGAAAAGAGGTCTTTCCTATGAATCGTGTATTACGTTTTGTATTAGCCGCTGTGCTGGCCTGCTCGGCCCTCATGCTGACAGCCTGCCAGGGCAGCCCGTCCGGCTCGAATGACAAGAAGACGTACAAAATCGGCGTCCTGCGCATCGACGACAGCCTGCCCCTCTATACGGCAGAAACAGAAAAACTCTTTGCCAAACACGGTGTCGACGTCCAGGTCATTGAATTCAGCTCCGCTGCGGACCAGCAAAAAGCCATGGAAGCCGGTGAACTGGACGGCATGATGACCGACATGATCGTCACGGCCTTGCTGAAAAAAGCCGGTACAGACGTCCGCGTCGTCGCCATGGCTCTCGGTGCCGTCCCCCAGGAAGGCCGGTTCCTCGTCGTATCGTCGCCGAACAGCAGCATTACGACGCCGCAGCAGCTGGCCGGTGCCTCCGTCGCCATTTCAGAAAATACCATGATGGACTATTTGATGAACCAGTATGAACAGGAACTGGGGATTCCGGCCGCCGAAGTCCACACCGTTCAGATGCCGAACCTGGCCCTGCGCACGGAAGCCGTCCTGGCCGGTAAAGATATCCAGGCCGCCATCCTGCCGGACCCGCTGGCAGCCTATGCCGTCCAGCAGGGAGCCCACGTCGTCATCGACGATACGAAACTCCAAAAGAACTATTCCCAGTCCGTCGTCGTCCTGACTCAGGACATGATTGAAAAGCATCATGACGACGCAGCCCATTTCCTCGACGCTTACAATGAAGCGATCGAAAAACTGGACAGCCAGCCCGATGCCTATCGCGACATGGCTATGAAGAAGGCCAACATCCCGGCCGCCGTCGCCGGTTCGTACCGTACGCCGTCTTATACGGCCCACGCCCTGCCGACAGAAGAAGAAGTCAGCCGTATCATGAACTGGATGGTAGAAAAAGGCCTGTTGCCCAAGGCCTACAGCTATGACGAAATGGTCGCCCATGTCCAGTAATCAGCCTATGGCCGGACCGCTGCTGCGCTTAGACGACGTGGGCCTCGCCTATCACAGCCGCAGGGGCATCCAGGCCGTGCTCCAGCACATCTCATTCAGCCTCGGCCAGGGAGAGCACCTGACCGTCTCCGGGCCGTCGGGCTGCGGGAAATCGACACTGCTGCGCCTCATCGCCGGCCTGCAGGCACCGACAGAAGGGCAGATTTACTTTGCAGGCCAAAAAATGACCGCTCCCAGGCCGGACCTGGCCATCGTCTTCCAGGACTATGGCCTCTTCCCATGGAAGACGGTCGAAGAAAATATTCTCCTTCCAGGCAGGCTCCACGGTTCTCCCCTGGATAAGGACCAGCTGGCCTCCCTCTTGGACACGCTGGGCCTGACAGCCGTCCGCCATCACTATCCGGGGGAACTCTCAGGCGGCCAGAAACAGCGGACCGCCCTGGGCCGGGCCATGGCCATGCAGCCGAAGTTGCTGCTCCTGGATGAACCCTTCTCAGCCCTGGACCCGGACATGCGCCGTCAATGCCATGACCTCTTCCAACAATACATCGTAAAGAGCCAGACCGCGACGATTCTCGTCACCCACAGTCCGGAAGAAGCAGCGGCCCTGGGTGACAAGACCATCGTCTTCGCCAGGACAGGAGGTGTCATCGAAGATGTCCGGAAAAACAAGTAATCCCATCGATATGGCCCATCTCCTGCTGGCCTTTTTCATCATCGGCGCCTTATGGCAGGCGGCCAGCATGGTACTGAACAAGCCCTTGCTGCCGGCACCGTACCGCGTCTGCCAGACCTGGTATGCCCTGATGACGACAGGCGTCCTCTGGCCGCACATCGCATCCAGCCTGTACCGCATGGCCTGCGGCCTGGCCTTGGCCCTGGTGACGGCCGTCCCGACGGGGATAGCCGCCGGCCGCAGCCGCCGCTGGGACGCCCTCTTATCGCCTTTCCTCTATATCTTCTATTCCATCCCGAAAGTCGTCTTCCTGCCGGTCATCATCGTCGTCCTGGGACTAGGCGATTTCCCGAAGATCTTCATCATCGCCATTACCGTCTTTTTCCAAATCGCCATCATGGTCCGCGACGCCGCCAAGGCCATCCCGGAAGAACAAGTCATGACCATGCGCTCCCTCTGCGGGACGAAATGGCAGAACTTCCGCCACCTCATCTGGCCGGCCTGTCTGCCAGGCATCCTGACAGCCCTGCGGACATCCCTGGGCATCGCCCTGGCCCTACTGTTCATTACCGAAACGTTCGCCGCCTTTTCAGGCCTGGGATACTTCATCATGAACCGCATGGAAGTCCGCAACTATGAAGAAATGTACGCCGCCATCCTGACCCTGGCCGCCATCGGCATCATCGCCTACATGGCCCTCGATATAGCCGAACGGAAACTCTGCCCGTGGAAGAAGTAGCCGTCAGCGTTCAGCAGTTAGCCGTCAGCCGTTAATGACTATCACCTGTATGCGATATCGTAGGGGCTTGCACGTGGCAAGCCCGCTATGACTATGTGAGCATAACCTATGCTGATATATGTGCGTATTTTCCTGCATCACCTGTCATGTATGATGGATATACCATTATTCCGAACGGGCGCCCCACGTGGGCGCCCCTACTAGCAGCTAGCGGTCAGCAGTCAGCAGTTAGCCGTTAGCAACGGCAATCCCACGAGCCACGAACCACTAGCCACTATTTTCCCACCTCTCCTGCCGAATCGAGGCGGTCCACCGGACCGCTTTCGTAGGGGACGTCCTGTCAAGGTGTCCCGCTACGCGCTGAGGGTTTCCCGAAGCGTCGTTGTCAGTTTGAGTCTGTCGCGGCGGAACGCCGCATCTGAATCCGAGAAAAAAGCCGTGGCTCGTGGTTCGTGGCTCGTAAAACCATGCCTCATGGACCTGTTATGTATATCACCATTTATTCGCGGCGGGCCGCCCTTTGGGACGGCCCCTACGATGCGGCCATAAGGCCGCAAAAACGAGCCACGAACAACAAAAAACGAACAACAAAAAACGAACAACAAAAAACGAACAACAAAAAAAGCACTAGCAAATGCTAGTGCTTTTTTCTTAATCAGCGGCTTCCTATCCTCCCAGGGGGCCTCCCCCCAAGTACTTTCGGCGTTTGCGGGCTTAACTGCTGTGTTCGGCATGGGAACAGGTGGATCCCCGCAGCTATC
>NZ_JBKKJR010000008.1:0-85695 GCF_046614755.1 Megasphaera indica | reverse complement strand
GCACTTTGGTCTCTAAAGCCCAAACCGCAAAAAATCCAACGGACTTAGTGCAGGCCTTGTGTAAACTGGTTTCGTCAACTTCCGAGGTAGCGTAAAAGTTGTAAAGTGCTGTTAAAAAATAGATTGTACATAGTCAGTTACACCGCGTGCAATTGCACGCGCAATGTCATCCCATTTTTCTACTAACAGCAGCATATCGCTGTCGTTGTCAATAAAAGCTGTTTCAACCAACACTGCCGGCATATCTGTATACCGTAGTACCAGCAACTCTGGCATTTCTTTTACGCCTCTATCGACAGTATCGAGGCTGTCGATGATTTGCGATTGGATGCACCGAGCTAAATTGCCCCCGTTACTCATTCTGCTATAGCATTCCACTTCTGTGCCGCGAGCTGTACCCGAAGCAGCGTTACAGTGGATGCTGACAAAAATATCAGCGCCCCATTCGTTAGCGGTTTCAGTAACAGTTATCCCTTGGCGATCATCATAGTCGCTACGCCCTGCCGGCGTCGGCGCTAAATTGTCGCTTTGCATTAAAGAGCATTCACAGCCAGCTACTTCAAGATATTTTTGTACAGCAGTACCAATTTTGGCTGCTACATCGCATTCGCGCAAATCTACATTTCCATTCGTGTCATAATGCACCGCACCACTATCATACTTAATATCATGGCCCGGATTGATAAATACCTTCATTTTCGTTCCTCCTTTTTGTTTGTCAATTGTTCTAATGTATCTTTTAATCTGGCTGGCACCGGTAAACCAGCTTTTGCCGCATTCTCAATAATTGATAAACCCTCATTTCCCAGAAAAAACCACACAACTAGCTGTTGTACAGCCGGCTGTCCAGTTGCCCGATCTAATTCGTGTGCCAATGCGACAAGCAACAGTATCACGATTTTTTTACATATTCCCTTGAATCCGCGTTGACTATTGAGCTGCATATTGGGATTGATATATGCCGCCAAAATTCCAGTAATATAATCAATGGCCATGGCCACTAATAATGCTTCTATTACCGTATTCCATCCAACCAGATATGAAAAAATGGTTCCAACACATGATACTGCTGCTCCCCACTCTATTTCGGGCCCTGCTGGGGCCATCTCGCGAAAAAAATTGATTACTGCTTCTATCATTTATTTTCCTCCTTTTCAGTGCTTTCTTCTGCTGCTTTATTAATTTTTGCACGAATGCATTCTGGGCATTTTTCATTTTTGCAATTCCCATTGTCATCTAATTTACGAGCACACAATTTACACCGTTTCATTTATAACGCCTCCAATTCTTTGTTATATGCAGTAATCAAATCCTGGTATTCCGCTTTAATTTCACTTTCAAGTTCTGTGTCTCCTGTCATTACTGCTGTCAATAGATTCCCTTTCAGCTCATCGAGCTGAGGGGTGTATTCAGCAGCAATTTTAGATGCAGCACTGGCTTTCTTTTCTTCGGCAGTCGGTTCTGGCGGAACGTATTTAACTGGCTTCCCCGTCGTATTATCTCTGATGCATCCCCCATTTAAATACTGGTCATAGGCATCTGCATTAATAATTTCTGCAACAGCGATATCTTCAGACATAGCCTTAATTTCGTTAATCAAGGCAGATACCTTATCACTATTTCTTTCTTTTTCTGGATCAAATTCACAAATCTTAGACACGATTCGACGTCCGTTTGCATCAAATCCCGCCCCATAATATTGGACATTGGTTTTATTCATATATTTTCTCCTATAATAAAATGTAAACTAAAATATAATGAGGTGTTTCTTATGAAAAATCCTAATGGCTATGGCTGCATCAGAATTATGGGAGGTAATCGGAGGAGGCCGTATGCTTTTGTAACTACCGTCGCTGGCAAGCAAAAATATATTGCGTCGTTTGAATCGATATATGATGCGAAAGTATTCCAAGCCAATTACTATGCTGATCATCACCAAAATCACCGCCCTTTCCGTAGAAAAACTATAACGTTCTCCGAATTATATTTCAGATGGCTTCCATTCCATTTGAATGAAAATACTGAACTGTCAAATAGTACGAAGGCTAGTTATGAAAATTCATATAAACATTGCTTTTCTTTGTATGACAAACCTTTTTCTGATTTAACTTTTCTCGATTTGCAATCCGTTATTGATTCCATGCGGCAAAAACAACATCTATCATATTCAAGTTGTAAAAAGGTCAAGAATTTACTTAGTCTGCTTTTTAAGTATGCGCAAAAGTCCAATATATGTCGTACAAATTATGCGTTGCTACTATCCATTGGTAGAAATCACCCGGTGTATCCGCATCATGTATTCTCGCGCCAGAAAATCAACAAATTATGGAAGCAAACCGATATCGCTGACAGGGATACTGTATTAATTCTGCTGTATACCGGCATGCGTGTCAGTGAATTACTCCACCTTGAAAAATGCAATATTAATCTTCGACAACGATATATTCGCATCACAAAATCAAAAACGTCATCTGGTATCCGCATTATTCCAATTCATTCGCGAATATTACCATTCATCGAAAGCCGATTACAGGCCCCTGGTAAATTTTTGATTTGTAATACAGATGGCAATCCATATGAATATTCACAATACCGATCTGCAATATGGAACAAAGTAATGGCCCAAATTCATGGTCAAAATCACACGCCTCATGACACCCGTCATACCGTCGCGACCTTGCTAGACAATGCCGGCGCCAATGAAAATGCAAAACGTAGGATTTTAGGTCATACCGGAGGTGATGTGACCGACCGGGTATATACACATAAATCCTTACGACAGCTTCGCAAATGCATAGAACTACTACAATAATTTGCTCATAATTTGCTCAAAATAAAAACGCCTTGAATGTTGTTAAATACGCATTCATTGGCGTTTTTTCGTGTTCATAATTTGCTATGATTAAAATCGCAGAATTCATATGCATTACAAAATTTTAAAAATTAAATATTGTGCTGATAATAGCGCTCATGCGATTCTCATCTAACAAAATATTTTTGATAATTTACGACTGAGCCATTTGATTTATATATTTTTCCAGCTCATCGTATAACTGCTTGATGAGTGTCTCACTAAATGCTACGCCGTAGCTTTTGGCCACGACATCCATCGCATAAATTGCATTGCTTACTTCATTTAAAATAACACTTGACTCGCACCGATTTCAGGTATCGTGGTGCTGGTAGTGGGTTACCCAACCTTCGATGGATAGCCGTTGGCAGGTAGACAGTGGGTATCTTTGATAGTATTAGCAAATGACTCAGCATCGACATCGTGGCCTATCGTTTTTAATGGAATACTAAAACAAGTAGGCTCACGAAATTCAAACCAAGCATCATCTCTGGGGGAAGCATTCGAAGCGAGCACTACACAGGTACAGGTACATATAACTAGCAAGGCCAACGGTTCCCTTACTTACAATGTCATCGGTATTGGCAAGTAAACAGTGGATAAAAGAGACTACAGAAGAGGTCATCACACTGCCCATAGCTTTTAGCAAAACTAAATTTGTAGTTTTGGGCAATTGCGCAGCTAGCCAATGGGTTTATGAAAATGTATCAATATCGAATGATAGTGATCTAACAACTGTGACTGCATGGAGCGCATCTGAAAACCAAGCTGGTAGATTAATAAAGCCAAAGAATATAATAGCTATAGGATGTTAAACAGTGGGGAGTGGCAACAAAGGAATACAGCAATGGTATCATGACATGGGAGTATCCAATCACCGTAAGGAAAGTTTTAAAAATCTTAACAGAAGAAGCTTATCCTACCTCTTGGTTACAAAATCCCTCAGTGCTATATGCATCAATATCCGCCGCATCCGACAATAGTATCGGACTAGCAATGGCAAATATCATAACATTGAGCGTCACAAGCGGTGGAAGCGTGTCCTTGTCATCACATACCACAGCATGCTTTATGATTGGCGTTATTTAAACAGTGGGGAGTAATAAATGATATCTCACCTAATTCATATGTTGTACTCCCAATAAGTTCGACTCCGTTAGCTGTGCTAGCTAATGACATCAACATGAACCATGAACCACTAATCTTAGCTACAGACTATTACCAAAATGGTAAGTTTATGATTGATGGGCGAAGGATATCCAATATTGGCAATATTTGGGGACACTGGATTGCTATTTGCATATAAACAGTGGGGAAAAGATAACACAGCATATCTGAAATACAGTGTGAATTTCCCGCTTGCTTATCAAAGTTTCGTGCATGTAATCCCATATGATATCACAGGAACTAATGGCAGCGCATTCGTAGCTGCTATTTTATCAATTACGATAACCAGCTTCACAGTAACTACAGATAGCGGAAACAAGTCGCTCGGTGCTTTCGGATGGATTTCCATCGGTGTATAAACAGTGGGGAGGTTTAACGATAAGGAGTGGCTTGAACTTCGGCTACTTTAACTATCCATTATTTTTCCCAAATACGGCAGTGAGTGCAGTATTAACACACATGAATAATAATCACGTTGTTTGTCACTCTGCCATCTATTTAGACTCAAAAAGTCGCTGTGCACTATACGGGGAAACTAGTTTTGCGGCAGATACAAAATTTTATATAATTGTCATCGGATATTAAACAGTGGGGAAGCAATGCTCTCAATCTGAACGGCACCACTCAGGAAATTACTCTCCCGCTAAATATTAACTATGCTGCAGCTGCTGTTGCAACCATGCGATCAGGCGATTTCCCTGGATACGTATGTTGTCCATATTGGTCAGAATGCACACGCACAACCATTTGCATAACCCCTGATTACGAAGTTGGGCAAGGATATGCTGGTACTGCGCAAGCTATCGTCACTTGGATTTTGATTGCGGTTTAAACAGTGGGGAACACAAATAACGAATAGCTCAAACACATCATTATCCGTAGCATTGCCAATTTCTGTCAAAAATATTCTTATAGCAGTAACGTCTAATTGTGATAACGTAAATGCTATTTCAACAGCAATTGGTTGTTTTTCAAGTTCTAGTTTATATGTGCACACATGGAGGGGGACAGATTATGCGAATGATAAGGTAGCGTATATTGTTGTTTGTATCTGAACAGTGGGTAACTAAGAATAAAACCATGGGCAATGACGAAGGTGCATATGTTATGCTGCCACTAACCTTTCCTACTAAGTGCGTTACCGCGCTACTGAGTGACACATATGGGCGGCTATCAAATAGCAGTGCGATGGCAAATCAGACGGAGGGGGCGAAAGTAAATGCCGTAACTATAAATAGTGTGCAAATTATCAGCTATTGGTCCGGCGGTTTGAATACTGATGTGACTGTCTTGGCAATCGGCTATTAGACAGCCACTGTGTAATTACCCCGCCAAACAGTGCACCCCAGCACACATATCCGTTCTGGCCAAGCGAATATTTTACACCCATTGCGTCAAACACTTTTTTAATCAGCAGCGCAAGCAAGCTGTCCGACGACAATACGTTGACGAGGCTGCTCAGTCCTGTGCTTGCCAGGGTATTGACGATGCCCTTGTTCCAGTCCGTGACCTGGGCTACTTCGGTCTCAGGATGAATCGTGTCATATGCACTGCTTGTTTTATTCCAGTGATGCAAAATGCCTTTTAAAATGCTCATGTTGGTATCCTCCTTGTTATTCGCTGACTTCTATCCAAATTGTGTTCTTGCTAGTTGGCTCCGTTCCGCCTATATACATATCTTCTGTCGGCATTTCTATCCAGGTACTTGATCCCGCTGAGGCTTCGACGCTAAGTGTGACGTTTGATGGACCTTGCAAGTATGGCAGACTACTCCAGGCTGTCGTTCCGTCACCGGCCTTCATCCGATGTGTGTCGGACTCAATGCCAAGTTCCCCGGCCAATAGTATCGGGTTAACGCTTTGCCAATTTGCCGCAGTATCGATTCTGGTCTTAACCTGGCCGTTTATTGTTTTTGTGGCCATTGAATCACCACCTATGCATTCCCGCAGTTAATGACCACGGTGTCAGTCGTATGGACGATAGTTGCCCCGTCCTTGAGCGCCGTGGAATTTTTATTGGCAAAAGCCGTGTCAAACCGCGCCTGGGTCCAGTATAGGTTTGACCCTTCTGAGATGTTGGCAGTGGTCAGGGTGACTACGCCAGTCTTACCATTGACACTGGTCACTGCATCGGCAGGCGATGTCAAGAGCTGCCAGTTTGCGGCTACTGTCGGGTCGTCTTTAATCAGGATGTATGACCCTTTATCACCGCCTGTACTGATTACGCAGACGTCCCCGGTCTGGGCAGTCAGCTTGAGCATGTCTGCCTTGCTGGTGGCCGTAAACGTGTCAGTAATAGCAATAGCCGGCAGTACTGCAGTGTCCAATTTTCCGTCGCTCCCCAGCACCGGGATATTGCCGGAGGCCGTACCGGTGTTCTTGGTGGCTGCCGTCCCCAGGCCGCTGATTTTACCAGCGCTTATCCCGCTAGGCATATCAGATGCACTCAGCTGGGCCACACCGGTCACGATGCCCTTGGTGTTGACGGTAACTTTGGTGTATGTGCCGGCAGTAAAGGCCTGCCCTGCCAGAGCAGTAGTGATGGCCAGGTTAGCAGAGCCGTTAAAGCTCCCGGACCCGGTTACGTCCCCGGATAGACTAATTGTTCTTGCGGTAGCCAGCTTGTCTGCACTGGCTACGTTGCCTACAGAGGCGGTGCCAGTCGCACTGTCCACAGTAACCTTTCCGGTGCCGCTGGCGGATTTGATGCCCCCCAGGGTATCGCTGGTGGCTGTTGGCAGAACGTACACTACCACGTCCGCCCCATTGATTGTCAAGGCTCCGTTGGTGCTGCTCTTACCGATTGCTGCACCGGACCAGGGCAGTGCAGACCACAGATTAGTACCGTCACCTATCTTGATTCGTCCAGAGTCGGTCTCCACGCCGGGTTCGCCTACAGCCAGGATTCGGGTGGATGCGGCCCACTGGGTTGCAGAGCCAGTCCGCAGCTGTAAGATTACGTTTTTAAGAGTTTGTGTTGCCATTATGCTTCCCCTCCATTTATCACATTAATTTGGTGCCAGCCGCTGGCTATGGGTATATACGTCAATGTATCTGCATCCCATAAATAGATAATCCCTTCACTTTCATCGATATAAAGTTTATCCACGTCTCCCAGGCTAGGAAAGTAGCTTTTTCCGGGCATCCGTACCATTGCTTTCTTGCTGTATCCACTGGTCTTGATGGATGTCTTCAGGGGTACGCCTGCCGTCATTTTTGCGGATATAATTCCAGATGCTGACAATACAGCGTGTAGCTTTTCCATCGTATCCACTCCTTAAATCGTCACATCCGGCAATAAATGGAACTTGCCTGGCCCGATAGTCTGACGGATGCCATCTGCCAGAGTAAGCTCAACGTCCCATATGTAATCGCCATACGACAGATTCTTCGTCTTATCATGCGTCAGGTTCACTACTGTCCCATCCATCGGACACTGCAGTACATAATTTGTGTCATCATATGACTTTTTCACCGAGAATACGCCCGTGAAGTCCGTGATTTCCGTGCCATCGTCCGCAGTCGGCTGGATACTGAATCCGTCATCGTCGCCACGGATATAGTAGATGTCCATGTTCTTGATTTTTAGCATAGTGCATCACCTACCCGACAATTTCGACCCACATACCCCGGTCTGACATAGACGCTGGTTTATCCGCTGTCGATGTTACCATCAGGATATTTTCATGAGCCGCTTCGTCCGTGTTATGAGCTACCGTCAAAAAACCATTAGGATTAATTGTTGCTGATACATTGCCGGTATTGCTCATTGTAAATACAAGCTGAAATTCTTGCTGTACGACTGTACTGCTTCCTTCTGCCGGCATATAGTCCGGATTATCATCAATAAGGGTTACATACATGATTTCTCCGTCATCAGGATCAGTTGCAAACAAACCCATTTCCGTAATTTTGAAGCCAGTTTTTAAGCCGCTATTGCTAATCGTCAGGTCCAGTGTTACCGTACTCCCGTTCTGGGTAATGCTGTTAATACCCAGCGTCAGCTCTTCTTTCACTAGTCCTGTCGCACTGCCTAAGCCTCCAGTTCTGCTTCCAGATCCTATTGCAACACGCGTAAATTTCAATGTCGTCAATCCCGCGTTGACCTTAGCCTGCAACGCTGCCCCGACATCTGTCATGGTAATTTTATTCCAGTTGGCCATTAATCGTTACCTCCTTATATATACCAACACCGACTAATACATGTATATCCTTCTGCGTGATTATCTTTTGTTTCAGATCAAATGTAATTGTCGTTTTTCTTACTAGATTGACATTTCCGCCGAACAAAAAGGTCTGTCTATACAGCCTGTTAAACTGGACATAGTCCAACCAGGACCGTGTATTTTTGTACGCATTGATTAACCGCACCAATTTATTGATGGTTTTTGTTTCATTCATCGGTGCCGTTATACCTGTCACACGGAAATGATATGGTTCACCACTATATTCCGGCCACTCTTCTACTTTCGCTGATTGATATACCGTCGATACAGCTTTCTGCACAGCATATTTTGTACCTTTTAGCCTATGTAGCAGGAATGACTGCTTTACCTGTTGCCTTTTGACATCCAAATTCTCCGTATCGTCATATTCATCTACATGCATCTGGACAGCTAAATAATCGATCAGCTGTTCATTCAGACTGTCTATGGCCGGATAAATCAGCAGCAGGTCAGTATTGATTTTTCCCAGTTCTACGTCTGTGACTTGGGCCAAGCTGATTATAGGCTCCGCATCAATGGATGACGGCAGATGTTCGGCAACCTTGTATTCATCGTCATTCATCTTCACTACCTCCTAAGCTGGCCGTTACCGTACCGGCTTGCGCCACCTGCACATTTGTCAGCTTCGTAAATGTAGGTGATGTTACAATTACACGCTTGACGCCTGTTACGGTCATCACATCGGCGATAAGTCTGGACGGGTTGATATCCCGGCCAATTTTCCCGGACTGCCATAACTCATAGCTGCCTATGGCTGCGGCTACCGCTTCCTGCACTGTAGATTCCGATATGCCCTGGTCAATATAATAGGTCAAGCTTATGTCATAACTGACGGTTTCCGGAGCTTTTACCTGTACCTGATCTGTCAGTGGCCGCACTTTTTCCTTATTTAGGATAGCGCCTACAGTATCTAATACTTCCTGTTCAGGAATTGTGCCCCCTGTCAGCAATGGTCGTATTTCTACGACACCTGCCGACGGACTGTATACCGTTACGTCAATGATTGCGCTGTTTGCTGATTTTGCCCAATATTCATAGGCCCCGGTCGGTCCGGCTGTCGAAAATCGCTCCGGAGATTCATGGATCCGTTCGCGGTATGCGTCATCCTCTTCTCGGTCCGCGCCGCCGGCACTGGTTGTTGTATTAGTAATAGATCCCACATAAGCAATAGGATCCACAATATTATTGATTTCTCCCGGCAGGAATCCATTTCCCGCAACTCCTGTTGTCTGGCAGGTTGCTTTAACAGTTGTCACCGTGTTGCCTGCTAATATCGCCACATCTTCATCAGTAGCAAAATATATACCGCTGGCCGTTGTTACCCGCGTACCACTGGGCACGATAGTTTCTTGCTCACGTACCGCCGACAACGTAATCTGTAATGTCGTTGTAGCTGCAGATGCCGGAATCCGGTCCGTGTCCGAAAATGCCCCCAGTTCATCCAGATTGTCACCCGTTGCATATTTCAGCAGATTCTGTTTTCCTGTATAGTTCATCTTGTTCAGCAACCGGATAATGAGTTCTGCAATCACCAGCAGAAACAGCCGTGTCGGGTCGCCTGTTGCCAGTGTCCGGCCTGTTATTTCTGTATATTCCGCCAGCACGGCCGCTTTTACACTCTCCTCATCAGCATTGGCAAATTCAATATCTGGTAAGTCAGATAATTTCATATTGTAATCACCACCTTGGGAATCAATTTTCCAGTAATTTCCCCATCAAATGTAATGTTATCAATAGATACCCTGGGCTCATATCTCCGGATTGCCTGGAATATTTCATTCGTCAAATACGCTTGTGCCTGCATCGTCGGCATATCGATAACTGAACCATCAATGCCAAATTCTCTGTCTAAGGGAATGGTTCCTTTTGTAGTCGCTAATATAGTGCGGACGTTCTGCAATATTTCATTTACATCGTTTTTCGGCGCGATATCAATGATTTCCGGGGCTTTCACCGATACTTCATACTGCATTACAATCCACCTCCAAATAATGTAGTAACTACGTTATACGCTCTGCCAATTTTATTGACATTTGACTCTTCATCCGTATTTTCCAAATCATATTCCTTGAGTTTGACACTGGCCGTAATATACAAGATTTTCCCGTAGGCATTGTAGATAGCTTCTGCTTCTTCTACGCTTTCTAAATACCAGTAGTTCTGCGATACAGGCTTACCGCCAATGATCAGTGGGAACACCATGCCATTATCACGCATTTCTCGAAGCGTCTTTAACTGTCGTTCTGGGGTAGCATTATATTGCGTCATAAGGCGTAACTTGAACGATAGTTCTTCCTGCCCAGGGCCAATAAACTGAGCTACAGGCTTATTCATAATTAAATCATGCGTCTGCCATCGCGCCTCCCCGGACCGGCTTACTTCATCCGGCGTAACGAGATAATGCTCAGCCACCCCGAATATAATTGATCCCATATACCCGATATACATAAGCATCTCTCCTTACTGCGGTTTACCTGTGTTGCTGCCGCCGGGCTCTACCCCTCCATGCGTATGATTGACCAGGGAAATACCATTTACTGTGATATCGCCTGACCCAGATGTGATATCCAAACTACCGCAATGGATATGTAAATCATTCGGTACATTGAGTACCCTGGACCCGCCGCCAGGAGGCGCATCTATAGTGCTGTAAATCGTACCCAATATATACCCTGCACCTGTGCCTTTACCGCCGCCATCTGCCGTATAAATGCATAATACCTGGTCATCCACAGCGGGCAACCAGTAATCTTTTGCCGCTTTACATCCTCTCATGATAATCTTCAGTGGCGGTGACACAACATCATCATGGTCAGGAAATGTCACCCTGGCCGATACATCCGCTGTATCGACAGATGATACACGACCAACGCGAATGCAGCGTGCCAATAACTTAAGTATGATTCTTTCATCAATAGCCATCTAAGCACTTCCTTATCTCAACGCTACTGGTAAAGCCACTGCTGCTGATATCATGTTTGGCCTGGGTAATGATATATTTCCCGGAAAAATTCCCAAATCCAAGCATCTCAATCGTTTCTCCTGCACAAAGTCCCATATTCCCATCAGATGAAAAGCTGCCCGTAAATTCTTCGCAATTCTTTTCCCGTAATTTTTTCTTGGCCAGCCGGTCAGCTTCCGCCTGCGAAGATACCTGCTGATGCACTTCCAACGTCGCTCCTTCTTTCTCTTTCTTATCTGGAGCAACAAATGTCGATTCTATGACGGACTTATCTTTGTCTTTCGCATACTTGACATGACACTTTTTATATACATCACGGATTTTGGCCTTGAAACTGTAATTCAAAAGTGCATCTGTCTGAACTGGCTTCGATTGGTTTTCCACAATATTCAGTATGGTTGTACCAGGGTGATAATATTCCGCATATACGTCTTCCTTCTCAAATTTTTCCACATTAAAAATGATGATGGCATCTGTCGTTACTTTCAGGGCAAAGCCGGCATCATCGCAGATTTTCCGCAATACATCAAGATCTGATTCATCATTCTGTTCCAGCTTATCTATATTCGGATTGTCATCACAATACCATTGCAGTTTCATGCCATTCTGCCAGGCAATATCATTGGCTGCCTTTTGTACAGAGATATTTTCCCAGGTATGCGACCTCAGTGTACTTCTCAGTGTGCTATCGTCACTGATAGATATAGCAACCGCTTTAATCGTCACGATATTCGGTGCACTGCTTACTTCAAGTTCGTCGATTTCAAATTTTCCCAGCTGTAAATCCTGTTCTTCACTATACAAATCTGACCAGTTATATGTGCAAATTGTAATATCAAGGGTAGCGCCTCGTTCTGGCATCCAATCCGCTTCCCACAATTCAGCACGGTCTTCCAGGGTAATGGATATATCATCTACCTGCCCAGTCAGATTATCTGTATAGCTGAAACTCAGTACGTACTGTGCCAACGATTCGGATATATCTTTGCCATTATACGTTACAATCAGCCAGGCACGCCGGCCGATGTGCTCTTGCGCCAGTAAACCGGCCGTTGCCTGTTCTTTCAGTTTTGTTATTTTTTTCTGTAACGATTGCAATACAGCCATTCAATCACCGCTTCCATGGTGGCAATGTCGATGTATTCGTCAGGTTAACATCCGGACACGTCAGCACAATATCTGCCGGGAACACTACGACATCACGAAATTGCGGGTTGGCTTCCAGTAATGTTCTTACGTACTTTTCAGATCCATACACACGGTATGAAATCATGTCCCACATATCGCCTTGCACGGTACTGTATGTATTACTCATAGCTCAGCCGCCTCCTATTTGCTTCTACCCGCTTCATCATCTGTTCAAATTCACGCATCTTCTGGTCCATAAGCTGTGATATTTCCTGCTTTGTATTTGAGCTGTCGCCCTGTACAACAATAGTCGGGCTGAATGTATACTGCCGGCCACTTCCTCCGGAAACAGCCGGGGCCGATACATTGACCGACGTATTCGGCGAGACGCCCAGCATTTGACCGGCTTTTGCCCATAAATTATAGGCATTGGCGTCATGGGTAATCGGCACGATTACTTCCGGATGTCCCGCTTCTGCTACCCATGTCAGGTAGGGCCGAGTAAATACGCCACCGTTTGCGGATTGTCCGGCAGCAGATGCAGCATCGCTGTCGCCACTTTTGATAAAGTTCACAATAGCGTCAATAGGATGAGACAATACTTCTGTCAAGGCATTCCATTGATCAATACACCATTGCACGCCCTGGCCGACCGCTGACATAATACTATCCCAGGCACTTTGCGCAGCGCTAACAGCAGCGTCCCAAACGGATACGGCCACGGCCATGATGGAGTCAAAAATACCAACAATGAAGCTATAGGCGCTTGATACAGCGCTGGTAATATAATCCCAGGCCGCACTGGCCGCATCAGATACGGCTTGCCATGCACTGGATACGGCTGAACTAATAGCATCCCAGGCCGCAATGCATGCGTTCCTGAACCCTTCATTGGTGTTCCACAAATACACTAATACCGCTACCACAGCCATAATAGCGATGACAAGTAAGGCAAACGGATTCATGGCCATAACGGCATTGAGTGCCATTTGTGCCGCAGCGGCTATCCGTGCGCCCATGGCAAACGCTCTTTGTGCTGCGCCGGCAGCAATGGTGGCCACAGTAGATGCTCTACTGGCAATAGTAGCTGCAACGTGAGCATCTCGTACCATGTGGATAGATTCAACCATATATTTATAGTAAGCCACTGCGGTACGGATAGTCAGAGCGGCCATAGTCAATGCAAGTACGGCTCCTATGACTCCCATGATTACAGTTGCCAAAGTCTGATGTTGAGAAATAAACGATGCAATGCCGCCTGCCGCTGTTGCCAGGGCTCCGGCCACAGAAGAAATAGCTGGCAATAAGATACTGCCAACATTAATGGCCAACGCCACTAAATTGTTTTTAGCCAGTTGTAATTGATTGGCCGTAGTCCCTACTCGCGCCTGATATTCTGCGTCCATACTGCCCGCATACTGAGTTGCATCGCCGACTTTATTGAAGTTATCTTTCAAATTATCCAGCTGGGTCAGTAATGGTGCAATAGCATTGATGGATTCCTTGCCAAACAAGTCACTCAATACAGAGGCCTGCATTTCCTTTGGTAGTTGTTTAACCCGGGACAGCACATCAATAATCGTTCCCTGTGCATCCTCCTGCATCCGTTTAGCTACATCTGTCGCTGACAGACCTAACTGTTGAAATGCTTCTGCCTGTGTCTTGGTTGCCCCTTCACCAGCCACCAGGCCCAATGCCATATTCTTGATGCCCGTTGCCGCCATTTCAGATTGCACACCGACGGAAGCCATGGACGCGCCAATAGCAGCTACCTGGGCAGCGCTCATGCCAGCGACCTGACCTAACGGACCGACTCTGGTAACGATATCCGAGATAGAATCACTGCTTGCCGCTGTTGTATTCGACAAATAATTGACCTGATCAGCCAATTGTACAACTTCTCCCTGGCTCATACCAAAAGCCGTGCGCCACTTGGCCATCATTTCGCCAGCCTGGTCAGCAGTGATGTCGAAGGCAATGCCCATCTTTACCGCATCAGTGGCAAACTGCTTTAAATCTTCCCTGGCAATGCCTGCCTGTCCACCAGCGGCAACAATCTGCGCAATGCCTTCTGCTGACATAGGTAATTCCTGTGACATCTGGAGGATATCAGCACCCATCTGTTTAAATTGTTCAGGCGTATCAAAATCTACAGTCTTTCGGACATCAGCCATGGCTGATTCATACTTGATGGCTTCATTGGCCGCAATGCCCAAAGGTGCGGCAATAGCCGCTGCAGCAATAGCACCAGCTTTTAGATTACTCACTGCCTGGGACAGGTTGGATGATGCCCTTTGTTTAGCATCAACACGACTCATTGTCGCTTCATATTGCTTGGCTAATTCATTTTTTCTGGACTGTGCCTGCAAAATAGCTAATTCTGTATCATATTCGACATAGCCCTTACTATTCTGCTGCTTGACCGCCTGTTTCTGCAAGTTCTGCAGTTCTCGGTTGGCTGTTTTAATCTGCGACTGCATCTGTTTGGCCTGAGCGACGGCTCGTGACATAGCACTGCCAACGCTTCCATCCAGCTGTCCTTTTATAGCGATGGCCATTTCAAGTACTCTATTAGCCACGGTGTCCGCCTCTCTTTCCTGCATTTTCTATTGCTTTATTTTCTCTATCGATTTCAGACGTAATGATAGATTGCCAGGATACATATTCCTCAATAGGTAAATCCAGGAAAAAATCTATCGGAGTATGCGTATATTTTGCCATCCTGACAGTATTCCTCATAAACAGCCCGGCTGTTACTCCTTGTCGTTCGGTGAGGCCGTACCTAGCAAAAAACCTTGCGTCTTAATCATGATGGCCGTAAAGTCTTTTGCCGGCAAAGACAAAATGTCGTCGTATTTGATACCTGCTGCTACAGCCACTACATGGGACTGATAAACCTGGGACAATGCCGGCACGACAATACTTGCATCCTGTTTTTTTGCTTCTTTTTCGCACTTGAGCAAGGTATATCCCGTAATTTTATCAAAATCCAGATATAAGATATCTTTTCCATCAGGCAAAGCCCGCGTCAGGTGGATAACCTGGTCACTGGGCAGGGCCATCTGGTTGTCTTGGATGACTTCCGCTTCAACAACTTTTGCTTCTTCGTTTTCTTTCTTCATTTAGATTCCTCCCATTTAGATGCCCAAAGCATCGCGAATCGGCTGCATGATATCCGTGCCGTTGACAACAAATTTATATGCATACTTATCTACTTCCAGGAGCGTTTTGTCATTGACTTCGTACTTGATATACGTCGTTTCAATCGTATTTTCAGCATCGGTTGTAGATGCTGGTTCCCAGGAGCCGCCGGACATCTGTTTAGTCCGGCCACGGATAACCACTCGTACCTTTTCCATTACGTAATTGTTATTGGCACTGTCCCAGTACTGATTGGCCGCTCTGGCTTCCAGAGCTACGGCCCTGCCGCCTACCATGGTCAGGTTCCATTTGTCATTGATGTTGTGCGTAAGCTTTGTTTCCAGAGACTCGAACTGCCCTAACACCGGTGCTTCTATTTCGCCACCGACACCTACCCCCTTAATAGTCGCCGTAATACTTTTAAAATCAGGCAGTTCAATCTTGGCCACACCATATAATGTGTCGCTGTTTTCATCATAAATCCTGAAATCATTCAGGACTTCCGGCATTTTATTAATTTCCATGTGCTATTCACCTCTATTCAAACAATGCGTTGAACGCGTTGACATCATATTCCGAAATAGTATCGATTTCCTGCATCGGAATCGGCGGCGTGCGCTTCTTGTGGAATCTGAATATGCCCGCTTCCAGATCCGTTGTTGGATTTTCTTCTTCCAAAAATTCAATACTACCATCCAGAATATAGCCTCGTGATTTAAGTCCATTCAGGCGGATTTGTTCAGAATCCAAAATAATCTGGATATTGCGAGGAACCCCAGGCTTGTCGAGACGCTGCCAATAGGTCAGGATGAATACCTGGTCATCCCAGTCAAACATACGCCGGACAGCAAGAAACGTATCTTTGGGATCCGTAGAGCCCGGATAAGCCCCCGTATAATTGCCCCAAAGTCTCCAACCACCGCCGAAGTTCAGTGCCGTGGTAATGCCCTGGCCATTAAGTAAGTTGGCCTGCGTCAGTTCCAACGTAACTTCTGTACCATCTTTCAGACACAGTCCTGTAATTGGTACAGATTTGTTGGAAGGAGATTCATAGGGAATGTCATCATTCGACGCATCCACCTGGCCAATTACGCCCATTTCAATAGTGGACATGTAATAGCAATGATTGCCCATTTTCCCCATTGGCCAGCATACAGATTCAGCAACGCCTGTATAACCATTGCCACTTTTCCAAAGGTTACAGCCGCTATACGATTTTACTTCCGTCGTATCGATATCGGTCAGAATACTGCAACGGAATACATCGTTGATATTGCGGGATTTTGCCCGCATCACAGCGGCTACTTCCGGATGCTGAGACCAGCCCGGTGCAGCAATAATGCCCGGCACAAGCGAAAATCTACTGTAAATGTAGTTAATCAATTCCAGCCCTGTGACCGCATCATTCGTACCTACGCCACCGATGATATCTGCGTCTTTGACCAACGACGCATCGACCGCATCATAAGCAACATAAATATTCCTGGCGTCTGCAAGGGCTCCTCCCTCCAGAATAGAGATTACTGTATTCCCGTCATCATCGTACGCGGCAATATAGTCAGTCCCTGCCTTTGCGGCGGATCCTGCCGATGTAGCCGATACTGTTAACGAAGATAGGATAACGTCATCATTGATGGTTGCCGATTTCCGGCTTACCGTGATTGATGTACTGGATACGCTCTTTTTATGTTTGGCCGGGTCCAGTACATTGATGAATACCACTGGAGCAACGGCAAAGAGTTTGAATTCTGCATACATCGGCTCGCACAACGTGTATTTATCCCAGTCTTCGTGGTAGCCTAAATATTTCTTTGCTTCGGACCAGGAATAGCAGATGACTGGTTCGTTGATTTTCGGCTCTTCTGCCAAATGTACCGGAGCTGTGCCGAATACGACCGGAAGTCCGGCCGTTGTCTGGGCCGTAGCTACAACCGCAGTATCAATTTCCGATGTCTTGATGCCATGGAAAAACGCCATTATTAATTACCCCCTTTATTATTTCTGATTGCTTTCTGGTAAAATGTGTTGAGTGCCGTCCCTTTCTTCGCTACGGCCCTCAATGCATCATTTAATTCTGCCGGTTTGACAAAAAGATGCTTCAATACGCTGTCTTCACCTTCCGGCACGGGAATCTCAGAAAAAATCATACAGTGATTCAGTCTGGAATTCCGGAAGCTCGGTCCTACGTATATCACCGGCCCTGTATATGCGTTTTCAACAGCTTTTGTTTCTTCTGCTACCGCATTTTGTGTCATTTTTTCATTAGTCTCATCCAAAACGTTTCGGCCCTCCTAATATAAATTCACTGACTGTACGTGGCTGTTGCACATTGACATCAAAATCAATCCGCCCCCACCACATAGGATATGGCTGTTCATCCGGGATGGTAGATTCCATAGTTCCGTTCTTTATTTCCCATCGCCTATTGATGGGATTGTTGGTCAATAGAAGCTCCCTAATTACCTCCATTAATCTATACAAGCTCTGACAGCCATTAATCATATCATCATCGTATGTCGTTACTAATACAGCCATAGAAGCCGTAGATTCCATTTCCAGGTCGGATATGGTTGTTGGCCGGATGACAACAGCCGGACATAATTTCTCTTTCGATTTTTTATCTACCACATAGGGCAGGAAGCCCGGATATATCTTGATATTTCCTGTTTCTACATCAAGCAGTTTCGAATACTCCGATGAGGATTTGATTTGTTCTTTCAGCCAATCCGTGATTTCCGACGCACATTGCCATGGTGTTACGATTTGTGACATCATGCCTCACCAACCAATCGCTCTAATTCGTGCATCAAGCGTTCTGCATAAACGTTCATCCCTTCCTGTTCCATGAGTTCCACTACGGCCTTATTGCCATATAGCTGTGGGATGGCTGGCCCATGCAGGCCTTCAATGGGATATCGTTTAGGCCCGATTCTTTTACGGAAAACGCCGCCCTTGCCACCTTTAGAGAACGACATGGGTACCAATGCACCACTCCCTTTTTTAATAGTTACGAATATGCCCTTAGCCCTGCTGGCTGCCCGATAATGTTCAACTGGCAAAAACGGGCCTTTGATATCAATGGTAGATACTAAACCGCTCCGTTTAATGGGTGCTGCGTTCCGCAGTTCTCCGGATTTAATGGTGTAAATACTCCGTATCTGCTTGATTGCTACTTTCCTGGCATGCAATGCCCCGCGGTATGTCGCTCTGTCGATACATGCGGCAATCTTATCCCCAGAAAACTGTGCCAGTGTTTTTTCCAATTTTGCTACATCTTGGTTGCGTACCTCAATTGATATCATGTCATTATCCCTCAGATCCATGTAACGTAATAATAACAACACCCATTTCTACTGATGCTTTGTTGATTATCAACGGCTCATCGTCTACCCTGAATACCGCTCCTTCTGCTGGAATTTCCGGCAAATCCGACGCCTTAACATACACTTTCATCAACCGTCCAGATATACCACCGTATGGCTCATACGTCTGGCTATTAAAGAAATTTTCTTGGCTGTCCATCGTATCAATAACAGCTTTGCACAGCGTTCCATTTAAATCATGGTCTTCGGCAAATTCGTCGCCATTAATGAAAATATCGAGATCTGCCGAAACCATGTCTCTGAATCCGCTCATTTTGTGACTACTGCTGATGGATCAGCAGATGGTAATTCAGCTTCAGCGTCTTTTTCCGGTACCTTTGGGGTGTTTTTATCCTGTGCATTGACATCTGGCTTATCCGTATCGCCTACAGCCTGACAAAACTGATCCGGATGTTGTTTCATCAGGTCTTCACCTTTTGCATCGTCAACCGTGATAATATCACCTTTCCGGTACAGCTTACCGCCGGCACTGAGTGCTCCATGCATAACCATAATATCCATGATGCTACCTCCATCTATTTAGCTTTAATAACAGCCCAGTCATCCACGCATTCCGGGGCCAGCACACAACGACTGTACATGGCCAGTGCGACCTGCTGGGATTCTTTGGAGCCCATATAGTACGGTACATACTGGGCGGCATACGTGTCATAACCATTGCCCGCATCATTGACCAGAGTAACTGCACCATGAAGCTGCCGTCCTCTGCCAGGTACCGCCAGAACAGCTGTATCCGGATCCAGGAAGTTCTGCACATTGCCATCATCAGCCACATAGGTTTCCGCATAGGTATAAATTTCGAGATTCAGTGCCTGAATCATTCCCACACGCATAACCTGCGGGCTGACAATAGACGGCTGGATGCTCATGAGAGACAAATTACTGGCTAATGGTACAGACAGCCATTTCATAATTTGATCATTTCCCAGCATATAGTCTGCGATATTTTTACCGCATACCATGATAGTCGGCACTAATCCTGCATCTTCCTGTACCATTTCCGAGGCGTTTTTGATGTCACTGAAAATAGTGGCTCCCGCCTGATCCCATTTGGTACTGGGCACAACTGTATGATCAAAATCATAGCTTACCGTATCCAATAACGCAGTCTGCCCATCATCAGCATATCCGTAAATATCGCACTTCCCTGTCTGCAACAAATCCGCCGCCATCTTGCTCTTGCGATTGATGATGCTGTTTTGCAGTTCCACCAGATCTTCTGCCTGTTGTGCAGCTGCACGCTGTGCCGGCGTAACGGTACTGTAAATATTTTCCCCAAAGCTACGTTCATTGACGCGATCCGGGTCAAGGATACGACGCGGCCCAATCATCGGCGGTATATAGATGTCCGACTTGGAATCTTCCAAATTAAGGTTGATACCCTTTCCACCACGAGTTACAAATGGAGCCAGATGACGTCCGCGTTTGCGGTATTCTACTGCAATCCGCGTCTGTACGGCTACCTGCGGAACGACGGGGAAAAACGTATCAAGTAGAAAAGAGGCAGGCGGTGTAATGCGTTCCATAGCCTGTAATAACGAAATTGTGTCTCTATAATCAATAGCCATTGTACATTCCTCCTTTAGTTACACATTGCTAGTCAGATAAATCCCATAATCCCGCAGCTGTTCTTCGTGCGCAGCTACCGTATCTCCATCTGCTGTTACATGAAGCTGATTTCGGTTGAAACGTCCTGATACATATACAGTAGCTGTCGTTGCTTTTTCGTCGATGTCATATGCCAAAACCGCATTGGCATTACCATCTTTAGCCGTTGCTGCCGCTGTTTTCCCTGTAATTGTCATGAGCGTGCCTTTTGCCATTGCCGTCCCCGGCGTAATGGTGATATTAGCCATTAGAATTTCTTTTTCTGGCCCGCCATACATCTGTTCATGTGTAAATTTCATTGTCTCCTTGATTGCCATTATTTAACACCTCTCATCTTATTTGCAGCCGTAACCACATCATTGATATCCTGCATTTTCTGATTTTCTTTGCTCGTTCCCATACCGGCCTTTGGGCTTGGCTTGACCTCCTGACTTCCAGAGCGCATCTGATCTTCAATCAGAGCCCGGATGCTGTCTAAGGCTTCACTTGCTTCGTTCTTCGGTGCTTCGACTGCGTTTACCGCATCAATGAACGACTTCACATCCGCCGCTGTCTTTCCTTCTTTGATAGCCTGGTCAATGACTGCATTACCATATACATTGTCCGTTTTCAGTGCTTCCAAGCCGGCAATACGTTGTTTTTCTGCCTGGTTTCCCTGCACTGCCGGTTCTGCTGGACTGATGCCTAGTACATTCGCAATTTTTGCTACAAGATCATTATTTTTCATGTGCTTTTTCTCTCCAATCATTTCACAAATCTTCTGGATATCACCATGACCGTGATAAGCAATATCGTTCATGAATAACATGTTGTTCCTGATTTCTGCCGTGACGATATAATCATCAATTTCGTCAATGAAGCCGTACGCTTCTGCTTCATCTGCTGTCATCCAGGTCTCATCATCCATCATGTGGCCGATTTCTTCCGTAGTCAGTTCCCCATTGCACTTACTTACATATACGTTGACGATGGTCTGCTTAACTGTATCCAGGATATCTGCCGTCTGGCGCATGTAGTCCGCACCAAAATCACCGAACGCAAACGTTTTCGGATTGTGAATCATGTACAAGGCATTCCTGGGCATGACAATCTTGTCACCCGCACAAGCAATCAGCGTTGCCGCACTGGCGCACATACCGTCGATGTGTACGGTAACGTCACCTGTATACCCTTTCAGCAGAGTATAGATAGTCTGTGCCGCGAATACATCCCCACCCCCGGAATTGATACGGACGGTCAGATTCTTCCCGCCACAGGCCTTTAAATCGTTCCGGAACTGTGTGGGGTAGACACTATCATCATCATCGCTGTACCATGGTTTTTGGCTAGCAATGGCTCCGTAAATCAGCAGTTCTGCTGTATTCCCTTCCGCTTCATTGACAAATTTCCAAAATTTATTGATTTTCTTCTTCATTTGTCTTTTTTTCTCCTTTCCCGGCATACCCAGTTGTTTCATCGCCCCCGGCAATGCCGTATTTCTCAAGCAGCCGTTGTTCATACGCCAGTTGTTCGATATTTTCCTCAAAATCTGTACCGGTCATTTCTGCCGCTTCCCGTTCCCGTGTGCTCAATCCGTACTGCGTGCGCAAAGCGCTGCCGTTTACGTCCTTGAGCGGGTCGAGAATGCTCATTGTCGGTCCATACCAATTGGCATTGCACCAGCACTTCCTGATTAGCGGATCCGTAAAGAATCCTGGCGCCTCAATCCGTCCCATGGCAATCGCTTCAGCAAGCCACATTTCGTATACTGGCTGGCAAAAATCGCGTGCAAACCAAACACGCCGGCGTTTATACTCTTCCCAGGCCTGTAGCAATGCAGCCCTTGATGCCGAATAGGATGAGGTAAAGTGTTTCATCAACACTTCATACGGCTGTCCAATCGCGCTTCCGACCATTTCCAGCAATTTCGTTGTAAATGTGTCAAAAGTAGACATGCTTCTGGCCGCATCAACACTTTTTACATCTACGCCTCGTGGCAAGGCGTTCATTGTCCCTGGCCCCAATGCATATTCGTCAACATCGATAACGGGCGCCATTGGATCATCATTTCTGGCTGTTCCCAAAATGTCATTTAATGTCGCACCGCTGGTATTACTTTCTGTAAAAAATAATGCGAAAAATGATTTTACAATAGCTGCTGTAAGTTCTGCTGATGTATATCGGCTGACCTGCTTCAATGTCTCAATTACCGGAGCCAGGTATGGTACGCCTCTATACTGCTCTGGCCTGGTATCGTGACATGTCTGTACCATATTCGGCATGCCGCATATATCGCCGAACGCTTTGATACGTACCCAGTCTGCTACCCGTCCTACATCGACTGGATCCCCCGGTACTTTATTGGACACCCAGTATGCAACAACCGCTCCATCCATGTCTATCTCGACTCCGGATATAATTCTATTCCCTGAAGTCGGTGCGGCCATTTCTACAGCATAGGGGCCCATTACCCCATAATAGTCACGCCCCAAAGGATTACTAATCCGATTTCCTTCTAGTAACTGCAACCGCAATGAATAGGGATAGTCTTTAGTAGGTGGTTTGCGCCGGAAAAGGCAGAAAGCGTCTCCATCTACGAGATACCCCGTATAATTGATATCCTGCAAATCATAGAAGCTGTTGCGATGAGATATATCGCACGCTGTAGATGATGCCCATAAATCAAATTCCTGAGCGGCTTTTCTCGACCAGTCACGCGCTGTCTCGGCATCCATCCCCAGTATCTTGAATTTAGGGCGCGGAAATACATGAAGACCAACGCCTATCGTATGCAAAGCGCTGGTATTGATTGCTGCCGACCCAATTGGCGTATTAATCGCTTGATCTGCACTACGGTTTCGAAGCGTATACAGATTAGCGTTGATGTCGGCTTTGGACGAATATTTTACTGGCCGGTATGCCTTGAGGATATTACTCTTATGGGACGCCCCACCCTCCGAATAGCCACTATTGGTAATTTCTTTCGTCGGCATTCTCGCCTTCGCTTTTGATACCATTTTTTTCTTTTTTCTCATGTAGTCTTAGCCCTCCTAACCTAAAAAGACAATTCTTTTGGCTCTTCCTGTTTGTGCCGATTCTGCCCCTTCTAGTTGGGCACCGCCGGCAATCAAGTCATCAATGGCTGCCCGGATTGTAGATAGATCTGCACGAGTCAGAGTGCGTGTACCAATCGTATATGACTGTCCCATAAGGACTGCTTTTTCTGCTTCCAGATATCGTGCTAATCGTTCATCCTGCACCGTATTGCTCATTCCATCACCACCTACCATATATCAGTTGCTTTGCTTGCTTTTTTTCTTGCTTCTCTCTTTTTCTTTGGCACTTCCAGTCTCATCTTTACCGATTTTCCTTCTTTAGCTGCAGAAAGTATTTCTGTCATCTGTTCCCAATCGGGATGACAACTGTACATGCATCCCAGGTTATATACCCTCAAATCCAGAGGTTCATTGCGTACACCAGCGGTCGTTTCCCATATTTCACGAATAACGCCATTCTTTTTTATCCGCCGTTTGTGTTCCGAGATAATCCCTTTAAAATACAGTTCGTCATATCCCCGGTTTGCTAATCCTGTATCATCTTCATCTAAAGGAAAATGCATATACTGTGGTCCTGGCTGACTGATTGCCAACCGGTTCATGACTTGTTGCTTACCATCGTCTACCCCCAGAATAACAAGCGGAATCGGAGTGTTATGGGCCTTGCCAATTTTGTAGTTAAGCGGTATGCCAGGGATGTTCGCATACCCTTTAATGGCAAACCGCTGCTTCGCAAAGTTTCGCTTGCAGTATCGGTATACACTGCCTGTATAGTGTCCGCCGGAATCAATAAATGTCCGCAAAATCTTTAACCCGGTTCCATCTGCAAACGTATAGGTATGGTTTAAGATAGAATCTAATTCATTCCACGTTGATTCCTGATCCGGCTTGCCTAAAATGATGCCTTTCTTTATCCCCCAGGCTTCTTCACCGCTTCCCCAGCCGCACACTTCATACTCCAACCGGTTGTCCTGTGTATCGACAGCTGCAGTCAGCATAAGCACGCCGTCTGGCAGTTCTGCACTATAGGCTTCTCTTCTCCGCATAAAAATTTCATGATCTTCAAATGCCCCTGGGACTCGATAACTTTCCCCAAATCGGGTATTGACGACAACTTTTTCTCTAGCCGGATCTCCTTTGGCTTCCAGCCATTCGCGCATGATATCGTTCCAACTTAGCCACGGAGACGTAAATGCATTGACAAAAAAACTGCGAATGCCATTTTGCACCGCAGTTTTATTTTTCGCTATATATTTTTGTTTGGCGTTTTTCATCTGTCGTTCGGTAAACTCAAACCCACATTCCGGACATCTCCATTTTACCGATTTTACTACAACATGCTTCGCCCCGTCAGCACTCTGATACTCATCCGCATCAGTGACGATATCAATATACCGTATCAGATGCCATTCTCCACAATTTGGGCAGGCATGCTGCCATTCTTCCTGGGTGCCAGCATTGTACTCTAAATCAATGCGACTGCGCCCTTCATTGGTCGGGGTGGAAAAAAGCCCCATAACGCGATTCCAATATGTCGTCATACGCTTAGCCGCTAAATCGACCGGATCACCTTCTGTTCCGGCGCTATCCGGAAACCTGTCTACTTCGTCCGCAAGTAAAATGCGGATGGGGCGGCTTGCCAGGCCGGCCGGACTATTAGCCCCACACATGATAAGCCTCCCGCCCGGAAATATCTTGCTGAGGATTGTATTATTTCCATCGCGGGTTTTTGCGGTCTGGTTATCCTGTTTGCTTTTGACATTGTAGAAAATCTGACTAAGCACCGGCGTATCACGTATCATGGGAGCAATACGTGATTTACTGTAGTCCTGAGCCATATCAATCGTTGGCTGTATCATCATGATAGTGGCCGGATCCAGATGGGCAAATCTGCCGATAACATTATTCATGATATCGCTTTTCCCGATTTGTGCCGCCGATTTAACAACGACTCGATGAATACCAGGCTCGGTGAATGCGTTCATGATTTCTCTCTGGTATTCTGCCCGTTCTGTTCTCCATTTCCCAGGCTCTGCTGAGACACCTTGTGATAAATAACGATATGTATCAGCCCATTCACTGACAGACGTCTTTGGCAGCGGTTTTAATCCATGGATAGATGCGTATTTCCATAGCTCATTAGCTGTTTTCAGTCTATGTTTCATCATCATCCACCACCTCTTCATCAATAAACAGATCTGGACTGTATTCGCTCAATTCAGACAGCTTTTCTTCTATCTCGTGTGTCAGAATAGTATAAATCCGCTCTTTTTTCTTCCCTTCCAGCTGAGGAGCCAGTTTTGTCGGTAACCCCAGTAGCTGTGTTCTCAGGTTTGACAGCATTTCTGTCATGACCAATTCAACCGTTTTTGCGCTGTAAGCGTTTCCTTCCATCATGGCCAACTTGAGTTCTGCAATCTCACGTTTGATTTTCTCGTGTTTTGCTTTCTCTTCCATATAATCCAGTTCATCGCCGTCTGTTCCGCCTGTCTGCGTCCGATAATAGTTTTGCAGACTGGCAATTACCAGCACAGCACCATGGTCATCCCGTTCTACTATGCCTTCCTGGATCAGCTGGTGTATCCGTGGCTGTGTCAATCCCAGGGCTCTGGCCAATTCTGTTTGTGTAGTTGTCAGCTTTTTCAAGTCCTTCGAGATTTTCACATCCGTACTCCATTCTTATATTTTTTATAAAAATTTTTGTTCGTTGAATAAATAAGGCTAATTAATACACATTTTATTATACCCATATTGCATACAAGCCATTAATATTTTTATAAATAAGCCTGAAAAAAGCCAAAAATCTAAGCGATTTTTGGGCGCCGCGGTCGCGCAAGCGTTTATTGTTAACCCAAAGGACCCGCAATTTTTCACTATTTCTATGCAATATGGTTATCGAAACACGCGTCTCCTGCTCCCTTGTCGTACAGGTCCGTGGTTTAATGCTGTCCGGTTGTCAGGTGCATGCCGTTTGTACAAGAACGACAAACATCGTTCTCTATGTAGGATGATATGATTTGCCAGACATATACCATGCTTGTTATGAGCACAACGATAGTTATTACAGTCTACTCTCATAACCATCCCTCCGTTCCCGCAAGCTGGGTATAAAAAGAAGGAAGCCATCACAGGCTTCCTTCATCATCCTTTATTTACACCATACATTATATCACATTGAAAGCGGGGATAAACGGGGATAAACGGGGGTATTTGTAATTTTATTTTCTTGATTGGTAAAAATCCGAATGAACCAAAATTTTGTAGAAATTTTCCAGAGCAATTTCATGCAGTTCTTTCCGGGTATATGCCTCAGAGTATTTCATGAATCTCGCTATTTCTCCCCATCTCCTCTGATTCACATACCGTTCAATCAATAATGTTCGCAACCGTACTTCGATAATATCGTCAATCATCTTCATAAGTACATTCCGCTTCTGAATCAGTGCCTGTATTTTAAGCTGTTGCTCATCCCGCAATTTCAAATAGTGATTGATATTCTCTGCATTCCATCCGTACTTTTTCGTACCATGGGCCGGGGCCAGGTAAATCTGCGATGTCAGATGTCCGTTCCCCATTCCCCCCACCACCGTTTTCCATTCCTTTTCAATCGCATACTTGCGTGCGTCAATCTCACCTCCAATAGTCCCTAACTGCTCTAAATACGTCTTAGCTATCAATTGCTCATTAGTCATATGTTTTCATCTCTCTTCCTTGCTTTTCCTGTTATCATATTAATTCCCCACTTTGGGCCGACTTTTATTTTCCCATTCTGCTTTTCGTATTCTGTCAGGATATCATAGCCAATTCCACATTCCTTTTTCATGATGGCCATAAAATCGTAGATGGTGATTTTCAATGCTTCATCGCGTAATGCATAGGCATATCCATATAGGCGCCTGGATAATCTCTGCAACTGGTCCGCATCAAACCGGAAATGCTGAATAAGGATATGATAGGTAATCACAACTGCTCCTAAAATTACGTTATGAATCCGGTCTTTGTATTCCCTGCCGTTAATCTTATTCCTCCGCATCAACCCAGACGATGCCAAGGGCAGGACTTTCACAGCATACCGCCGGTCCATTTCTTTATTGTCGTATCCATATTTCGCTATGCACTGTATCCATTCTCGTAAATTCATTCCCTTTTCCGGCAGTTCATTCCAGTATTTTACGATTCGCTCCATACGTTTTTGGCCAAAGCCGAATTCATCGTGAAGAGCCATGAAAAGAAGCGTTTCTGAAAACTGGGCTCCTGCATCTTCATAGATCCACAAATGTTGTTCATGTTCATACGCTTTTATGCTGGCAGCGATCATTGTCATTCCCCCTTTCCTTCCGATTTTCTTTCATGCGGAATCATGGGAATCGGTGCCCAGTACTGCACTTCATTCAGCCTGACAGGCCTGGAACATTCATCGATGATCCAATAATCTTTGCGGAATTGCCCGACAGCCACCACTGGTTTCACGGCCTGTACATGCATAGCCACCAGCACTCTGTCTTCCGGATCCGGCATACAATCTCTGACATCTACCCATCTCATTCCTTCATCACTCCTCTCCGACAGTCAATCACTTCTGCAGCCTGTATTGTCTTGTCATCAAACAGCTGCATCTGTGCCCGCTTTCCTTTAGCATATAACGAAGCTTCCACCGTCAGTTTATCGACAGCTGCCGTCAGTTCCATGTTCTGTTGAGGTGCCAGCCAGTCCGTAACAATATTGCAGAATCCCATATAATCCCACAACATTGTTCCCGTCAGTTTGTATGCTTTAATGACAGTCTTCCCCTGCCGGTCCTCACCATATTTGATATTACATTTGTGAAAATCAAATTCCAGCCATGTTTCTTCATCGTTATAGGCAGGATTTACCCGCTGAAAGGCTATATTGATGGCGCTCCATATATCCAGCATTTCCGGCCTTGGTAATTCTACACTTGTCAAAGTGTATTTATCTACAATCCCATCCCGGTCCTTCAAATAGGATATGTTGATTTTTGTCCCATTTTTGCCTACCTGCTTGCTAATATCGGTAATCAGCATGGTACTCCCCTCCTATCGGTTCCATAGCATCAGTGTCCATCTCTTTAGTTCTTTAAAGAATTCATCCGCATCAGCTGGCTCGAATAACAGCACTTCCACTCTGGGGTTCATCGCATCGATATAAAATTCATCAATGAATCCCATGATTTGTGTCCATCCGTCATTTTCCAGCACATTCATTTCCTGCAGGCTGTCCAGTATGAACTTTTTGGCCATGGCAATATTGTCTTTATCCCGGCGCCGGTTTGGCTCATACCACAGGAAGACAGGCATACACTTTGCCAGCATCTTTCCTCTGATTGGCAAGGCTCCCAGTCTGCAAATATAGTGGGCATCCCGGCTCACTCTGCTTCCTTTATAGACATTCGAACGATTGGCTTTAACATATTCGTTCAGCCCGGGAAGAGTGGCCGGAATTGTGATTTTTAGCATAGGTTATATCCCTCCTCATTTTTACGGTAATATGCCATCCCGCATCAGTGGTAAATATGGCGCTGGCTTCCGTCAACAGGTATCCCGGATATAATTTTTGCCATACATCCGGGCAGTCTGTCTGGCTTGTCAGGCTGATCAGTTTTTTCCGGCTGTACCGGTAATCATTTTTCCGTACAACTGGCTTTTTCAAATTTTTGCTGGGATGCCATTTCTTTTTCCCCGTCAGCCCTTTTGTCAGATATCTGGCTAATGCCTCCAGGCCATATTCATCAGGCTGCAGCTTATCCACATTCACCATTCCCAGTTTTCGGCCCTTGTGCTCTCCCTTTTTCCGGGGAGCTCTCCATAAATCAGCCACTATATCCCGGTCAAGCATCCCGTCCATGATAATGTGATGATGGATTCTTGTAGGCCGTCCATCCTCTTTCGTCCGGTATTCCGTGACAATGATATATCGTGGTGATGGCAGACCCTCTTTTTTTCTCCTGGCCTTAATCCGTCTCATGTAGTTTGTCACATTTTTCTCTGCTTCTTCTACAGTCGATGGCATGCACGCCCTGGTATAGGTGGCATGGATGCAGAAATCATTTTCTCCAAAATTCGTATTCACGAGCTGGGTGAAATATCTGCGTGCATTTTTATTGTTCTGGGCAATCTGTTTCATAGTCGATGCATTTTTCCGTTTATCCGGCTTACCTTTTAGATGCATGTTGGCCATCTCAAACAGATCCATCTCTATGTAGTTTTCTCCACATATGGTTTTCTTTTCCCTCACAAAACTCATACTTGGTTGTCCCTCCTATG
This sequence comes from Megasphaera indica, assembly GCF_046614755.1. Lineage (NCBI taxonomy): Bacteria > Bacillati > Bacillota > Negativicutes > Veillonellales > Veillonellaceae > Megasphaera > Megasphaera indica. The sequence goes on along the minus strand of NZ_JBKKJR010000008.1, from coordinate 55,911 downwards.
ATTATTTTGCAACGTCGATATCTTAATCCCCATTACAAGCCCGCAAAGAGGCCGACGCCTCTAAAAAATTTCACTTTCACATATAATATGTATATATAACTGAGACTGCCTACTGCAGTATCTGGATTTACTCATCACTTTCAATTTGTAATCCCAGATACTGCAATTGGTCATTGGATAAATCTTTAAAATAATGTTCTTCCCCGTTCTTCAAAATGAACCGGTAATATGCATGATTATTTTCCTTCAGGCAGGCATGTTCTCTGATTCCTACCTCATGGATCCGATTCAATACCCATGTTTTGAATTCATTCCTGTTCATTTATAAAAACTCTCCCAACTTTTCCAGCATTTTTTGTGCCGCACTCATATATCTTGTACGTTTTTCATTGTCTGTAATATTTTCGATGTCTGACAGCATCGCATTGAACGCGTTCTGTATGATTTTCATGTGTGCTGTAAATTTCATCCGGTCTTCATCTGTACTGGCTGCCTCCAGTACGTGTATTTTCTTCTTTAACTTTTCAATTTCTTCCTGACCTGCATCGGATATCGCTGGCCTGGCTTCTAATTCCAGTATACGTTTCTGCAATACATCCCGTTCACGTTCTGCGGCTGTCAGTCGTTCGTCATACAAATCAGATTGTTCCGCATTCCGGGCTTTATCCTCAGCCTGCAATGCCCGGTTTTCCGCCTGCCTTAATTTTTCTTTCGCTTCCCATGCACGTTTTTCTGCATCCATTGCCCGGTCTTCCGCTTCCTTTCGGGCTTTGATTGCTTCCTGCAGTTCCCGTGTAGACATACTGGCCACATCATTTTCCTTGACGAATTCTTCCCGTTCTGCATCTGTCGGCAGTGACAAAAGCGCCAGCGCCTGCGTATATGACAATTCTTCAAATACATTGGGCGCACCGGATGCAAATAAACTGTCCATTTCCGTCATCCCGAATTTATCGCCATATTGGTCATATACCCGCATCAGGTTCTGGGCTGTACGTTCGGAATAATTCACATTATCTTGCAGCCATTTCCCCCAGGCGCCATGGTCAATCATGTCCTTGGCTTCAGTCAATCGCTTTCCGATTTCAATAGACGACGCCAGCATGATTTTCTGTGTCTGCCTTTTTATCGTATTGATTTCTGTGGCAATCGTATCCGCTGTCCGGACACCGATGGCCGTACTTTCTACATTGATGATATCTGTCATCCTCTATGCACCTCTTTTTATGCGTTTCGGTTGTAAAATCTCTTTATCATATTGTTGGACAAAGGCATATACGGCTGTCCCAGCCTGGGCTGGTTCATTATTTTTTGTCCGGCACTGCATGATTTGATTGTCGCGTACTTCCATCGTGTAAAATACGTCATCCGGCGCTGCTTTTTGCCGTACAGCCAGGATAGTGGTATTGCCTTTGGCATGTGAATCGGTATATGTTGCTACGCAGTTATGGTTGACTGCGCCTTCCCGTATGAATTCTTCAACGGTCTGCAACGGCCGGATGAAAAACAGATTCGAATGGAAGCAGTACGACTGCAGTTTCTTATTCCGTTCTTCCAGCATCGCGACCTGCTGTTCTGCATACTGCCGGTGCCGTCTTTCGATATCGGCCCTCATCTTCAGCCGGACAGCTTCTGATGAATGCCGATGCGCTTCATATAAATCCCGTGGCCGTAGATACTGCCGGTCTGTCAGATCATATCCCAGTTCTTTGATTTCCTTGTAATAGTCCAAATAATCACAGATGCAGGCTCTAAGAGATAGGCCCGACTTCCCATGTTCACGCGTCATCTTATCGAACTGCTTTTCACAATACATGATAATCTGATGAGCCGATGGCAGATTCTTGTCATTCAGTAAGCCGTTATCCTTCATGCTCGAGTAAGCGCCTTGCATCATACTGGCTTCTTCCAACGTACATCGCTTCCCGGTCTGTTGCATAACCGTTAGCATATTCAATGCGTTCACTGACATAGGGGTATGTTCTTCCTGTAGTTCATAGAGATGTTTCTTTTCCCTCTTTGTCAGCACAAACCGTATCATCTGTTTAGGAGATTTATACTGTTGCCACTTGATAGCTGGATAGGTGCTTTGGCCATGTATCTTACGCAGGACGCACCCAATCAGCCCGCCTTTAACCATATATTCGATTTGCGAGAACCGGGAATATAAATCCAGATATGCCACTGATACGTATGCATACTCTGCTCCCTCAGACCATCCTTTATAATAATTCCGGAAATATTTCACCGCACAATATCGCCAGGCTGATGTCTGACATATATCATCCAGGCTATCCCAATCTACATAATCGATTAATCCACGGTCTGCCCATTTATATACATCGCCTGGTCCTATGCGTTCTACCCGGTTCCACGGGGTACCGATGCCATCGTCTCCTGCTGAATACCAGAACGGCGTTTTAAACTGTCCGCCGGCATAATCCACGTCCCGGCAATAATAGATTGTTCCTTTGCCAATTTCCATCCGCATCATCCCGACAACATATGCTATCGGCCGGACATTCCGGTATCCCTGATCCATAGGCAGATACGCTACTACATTTTTTGCCAGGATAACATCTTTATTCTTCCGGCTCCGGGAAAAGAATGTCACATAGGTTCCTAATACTTTATTCATCATGCCCTTGCCAGCGTATATCAGCTGATGCTCTTTATGGCAATACGGGCAGCTATATCGTTTGAATGGATACCACGTATCCATTTTTTCTATCGTCCAGCTATCCGGAATCCGGAAGGAATGATGACAGAACGTACAATATCCAAATCTCGTCTTATTGGTTACCTCATGACCATTGGTGTTTCTCAGTTCCGGATGTTGATTCAGATATTCTTCTTTGGCCATAGCTCCACGGGTGACACAGATATACTGACTGTCCATCGTATGAGTGAGAATCCAATGTAATTCTTTCTTTGAACATTGAAATGAGTAAAATTCATTTTCCAGTTCTGAAGGCGTGATTTCATATGCTTTCATTTCATCCACCTCCTATAACAGGTCATCAATATCAAGTGTTACCCGTTTCGGTTCAGTATGTGTTGCCGGATGTACGGTTTGGCCAGGCATGCACCGTTCGACATCCTGTGCCGATAATAATGGCTGCACGATTCTTCCACCAAAATGGAAATAATCATACAGGTCTTCCATCGTGGCCACCCCGACATTATTTTTCTGGTTTTTCCTGGCCCGTTCCCGCATGAAATCCATGCATCCCTTCAATGTAAGGTCATCTGTTATTTTTTCGGATTCTTCCGGATGCTCCGTCATGTAATAGATAGCCGTCTGCCCTATCATCCGGATACAGGCATCCGTGCTGTTATCATATTCATTCTGCCAACGTTCTATGATTTGATTCATATCCATGTAAATCAGCCCTTTTCGTATCAAAATAATTTTTGTATTACCCAAATCGTCAATGAAATAAGTCCATACCAGAAGGCAAATGTCAGTACTCCCATACACGCCAGCCGTAATCCGATATGTTTGATTCCGTTATTGCTTTTCTTGCCAGAGCAAATCTTTTGCATGATCAATCAGCTTCCTTACATACAACAGGTTAATCGGGTGCCGGTTCCTGTTGTTCCTATTTTTTCCCGGTTCCATGTGCTCCAACCGCTGTTCTAATTCTGCAACGCTTGTAACCTGTTCAATTCCCATGGCCTTACTTTGCAGATATTCTGTCGTGCAGCCTAAACTATTCATCCAATCACCAGAAAAATAAATAATATCGCATCGGCATAGCAGTTCTAATGTATACATCAGCCCGATTAGGATAAGGAGTAGTTGCATAATCATTGCGTACAGCGTGGATGGGTGAAAATACAGCAATCTGTGGAAATTTTGACTGCAGTTCCATTGCAATCCTGTCCGCATCCATGGCGTTCGATTCTTTGCCCCCATATGGATGAGATAAATATAAAGCAAGCATCAAATATCCTCCTATATCAACGAACGAAGCCCCCGGCATAATCTGACGGTCAATTTCATTCCTACTTTTGCCAGGATGAACACCAATAATAACTGCATCCCCAGGAAAATTCCAATAGATTGCCAGATAGTGTTCATAAGCTCTCTCATAATGCTCCTCCTGCTGCCGGCACATCATCCGCAACCAGTTTCGTATTTGCCGCTTCCCGCTGTTCTTCTTCATGCCTCTTTTTCTGCCATTCCCGGAATTTCCTCATATTTTCCGGATTGCGATAAAATTCCACTATTTTTTCTGCCAGTGTTGTCGTATACATTCCAATTCCTCCTTTTATTTCTACATCTATCTTGCAATGCAAATTCATATCGTGTTATAATGAATCAACAAATTTATAGTCCTGCCGGTAAAATAGCTCCTGGCAGGACATTGGCTCTGTGTTCCAGCACAGAGCCTTTTCTATTTCTACGACATAATGATGACGGCCATACCAAAGGATCCGAGAAATGCGGCTGCTCCCAGCCCTGCCTTGATGATTTCTCCCGCCGTTAACGGGTCGCCATAATCTTCGGCGTATATTTCTCTGATGCGGTCATCCAGCATTTGCTGCCGGCGCCTCTGGATCTGATACAGTTCGTAGTTGCTGTTTACCCAGGCCGGTATATCTGTTGTCATAAGAAGTCCCCCTTTTTGACGATGATTCCGTTTTGAAGTTGTACCGTTTTTCCATCCCAGCGATGAGATGTATAATAGTGCATCATGGCTTTTGGCCATCTGACAGTATATACACCGTTCGCATTCCGCTTCCGGCGTGTAATAATCCGCTTGGGATTCCCAAATTCTTTAATAAAGTCTGACAACGTATATCTCATCGCTCCTTCTGTATCTTGATGCATTCTGCATCCGTGACTGTAAAAAAATTCGGCTTATATTCCGGATGTGCGTTCAGCCAGTCGATAAAGCATGTTTTAATAGCTTCATCCAGTTCGTCTTGGTCATCTTTCGTGACATTATCCAGCCATCCGATGCTATAGTCATCGGCTTCTTCGTATGCCTGTTCCTGCAACTGATAGAATAATTCGTCTGTGATACCGAATACCGGCTGGAATTGTTCTACTTGTCCAACCCATACTGTCGAAACATCTTCCAGTTTGGCTTCTTGCATAGCTTCATCCAAGGCATCCTCTTTACTATCAAAGAAGATGCCGTTACAGTTTTCTTTATCCCCTAATGCGTATGTCCATTTATTCGTTGCTTCCATTACCGCACCGCCTTTCAAAGTAAAAAACAACTTCATTTTCTTTTTCTTCTATCAGCCCATATTTCAAGGCCAATCGATAAATATAATACTTTTTGAGTCGGCCCTGGACCTTTTCCAGTTCATCGCGAAACCGGTCAATAGTCATAGTACCTTTGTAAAAATTGCACATCCGGCAGGCTGGATTATAATTTTCCAGTTCATCCGCACCTCCTACGGAATGCGCCTCGATATGATCCACCTGCATATCCTTATATGCAAGTGGTGCCCCACAGTATGCACAATGGCCACCAAACTTTTCATACACCTGTTGTCTAATAGCTTTCGGAATCGGTTTATGTCTCCGTTCCCGTTCTCTGGCTTTTTGTTCCCGTTGTCTGGCCTGCGCATCTTCCCAGTGTCGGGCAAGTTCTTCATCGGTCATTTTGTCACCTCCATTCCACATCATCTCATGTGCTATAATATCAATTAAGGTGGTGATATTATGTCTTCAAAACAATATGACGTGGCCCAAATTTGTACATCAGGACATGTTATAAATTTAAGCTGCAACAGACAACCAGCTGACTGCACCAAATTTTGTTCACTGTGCGGTTCTCCTACTATAAAAGAGTGCCCATCTTGTAAAGCTCCAATCCGAGGAGATGCCTATGTCTCTAGTGTTATTGCTGTCACTAGTTTGGACGGTGTCGAAAGATCAATAAAAGTAACTAAAGATTACGTTGTTCCAGCGTTTTGTCCTGATTGTGGTAACCCTTATCCATGGACAAATAGTTTTTTAATTAGTGCTGAAAAAATTGTTGATATGGCAGATGACCTATCTCCCGAACAAAAACAGCAGCTAAAAGAAACATTTCCTAACTTGCTGGTTGATAAGCCAGAATCTAAATATTCGGCTTTAGTTGCAAGTAAATTAATTCATGAAATCAAATCTATGGGAAAAAATATTTTGATTGAAATGTTGAAAGAAAATATTCCGATGAAACTATTTGAACTTATGCAACTCGACTGATTGCTTTTTCTTGCCCAATTCAACGAATAAGGTATTGCCTGGGCATTTACTATGTCCGCAATCATACCGCTTATGAAGAATGACGCATTTACAATATTTATGTAGCTTTGCGCCACATTTAATACAAAAATTACTATCCGGAACCTTACAATGACATTGAAGACAATCAACATATTTTTTACCAGCCAGAGCTGTGTTCCCACACGGCTCTTTTTCCTTATCTGGCTTCATATTTATCTCCTTTTTGTATCTCGTTCACTCCTGTTGCTTCATGCTATAATTAAAACAAGGGAGATGATGAAAATCATGAAACGTGATTTAGATCTGCTTAGGAAGATGTTGCTTCGTATCGAAGAGTTAGACTCAACTAAAAGCAAAATCACTATTAACAGCTTTTCCGATTTATGTGACTATCCACCACTTATTTCACTTCACATTGAACTATTAATTGACGATGGCTTCATTGAAACGTCAGAACCTATTTATTGTGGCCCTATCAGTGATTATTGGATTTACAGACTCACATCATCTGGATACGATTATTTAGATGCCATTCGAAATCCATCCATTTGGCAAAGTACATTGAATAAAATCGAATCGGTTGGTGGTAGTGTTACCCTGGACATTGTTAAATCTATTGCTGTATCTATCATCAAAAGCCATCTAGGTATTTGATTTCTTGCTGAATAACACCATCTATTTCATCAAAAACTTTCTCGTATCTAGTTACTGTTTCTCGTGGTTCCCCTAAAAGAAACGGGTGTAACTTTTCCAGCATTTCAAATTTTTTATTTAACAGAAGCTGTAATCTTTTTTCTGCTGCATATCTTTTAGTTTGATTTTGAGCCATGCCTTTACACGTCTCTTTTCCCTTATCTGGCTTCATATTTATCTCCTTTCCGTTTTCTTTCCCTCCGTGTTATACTCATATCAACAGGAGGCGAATACAATGCTTGAAATTGTTTTTACTGGAATTGGTTCAGCCATTTTCAGCATAATGGTATATTTTTATAAAAATTGGCGTAAAACCGTGAATAAGGATAAACAAATATATCAAAATTACCTTTGGTGGATTCAGCTAAATAATGAAATAATTAAAAACATGAAGCACAGTCAGTCAACCATTGAAAACTCTTGCTCCCAATTTCATCTTCTTGAACCCTACACGTTAAATTACATCGAAATTTTTGATGATTCTCTACGTGTACAAATGCTTGCTTATGACATATTGATTCAAGGGGCATTGGTAAAAAAAGGAATTACCTCCACTGACTTAAATCAATTAGAATTTGAATCACAATCTATTCATCATACCCTTTCCCAACGCATAAAATTTATTGATGAATATATTGGCAAATTTGCTGTTTCAAGCTTTATTTTGTTCTTTGCATTACCCCCTCTTTAATCAAGATCATTGCCAACAAATACTTAATCAGGAGTAATACTGGCAATAAAAAATAATATGAATCCAAAAAAGATTATTCCGCTTAAACCTGCTAATGATGTTATCCAATCTCCACCAATTACGGCCTTATATCCGGCATCTATGAGCAGTGCAAAAAGACAACACCATAAGATGTATAAAAGGCAACTATTTTCTTTCTGAAATCCTTGTATGTATAGCAGTCGGTATATTTTTTCAAATCTTTTCTTCTCTTCCTGACTAAGCGTTCCCTTACAGTACTCTTGATATTGCCTCAGAAGGTCTTTTTGAGCCTCGTTCATGTGAGGCTCTTTTTCATTCACCATGTCCATGTCCATACCCTCACCTCTTTAATCACTTCAAAATAATTCCTTCCATGTTTTCCCTTCTCTCTAGTACTGCCTGATTTAGGCAACTTTATTGCCTTCGGTAGCAAACAAAACTTCTAAAGGAGTATCCACCCCTAAAAAATCCTTTATTTTTTTTGCTAATGCAAGGCTAATGTCGCTTTTGCCTGTCAACTTATCAGATATTGTAGACAATGCTAATCCCAATGCTTTAGCTAAATCTATTCGTCTGATATTTTTTCTTTTTAATTCTGCTTCTAAATTCGGATAATACATTTTTTCACCTCCTTATACCTCCTTATATCGCCTGTATTAACGAAAATTCGTTAACTTTAATTATATTATATTTGAATTTTCGTTAACGTCAATATGTATTTACGAATATTCGTTAATTTATATTGATTTTTCGGTATTCTAATGCTATGATATGTTTAGAAATAGGTTGTTCAATTTAAGGTGGAGTGATAATTGTGACTATAGAAGATAAATTAAAATCATTAATTTTATCAAAGCATAAAAGTTTAAGAGACTTTTGTATTACAATTAATATTCCTTATTCCACTATGACTAGCATCCTTAAACGTGGAGTCGATAATGCAAGTATTAGTAATATCATTAAAATTTGCAGTTATTTTGGCATCAGCGTAGATGAACTTTCAAAAGGTAATATTGTTCCAATTTCTTTGGTTACCTCTCCATCCCTCATTTCAGAGTATACTGAACAAGAAAAAAAACTAATAATTGAATTCCGTATGCTATCACCAGAAGCTCAATCATCAGTGTGTGATTTTATCAAGTTTAAATTGGCCTCAGAATCTACAAAAAAAAAGCCCGAAAAAGATAACTTGATGGTAGCAGAATCCCAGTTACCCTATGACGATAAAAAAACAGATGTATGAAAAATCAATTCAATATAATAGCACGAAAGGACTTGATATCATGTACATTGCAGATCCGGATAATCATAATAAATTATATCGACAAGATATTGAAGAAGGTTATTACGAAGAATTATCGGATTACTTTTTTGAGCGTTATGAATCTAAAATAAGTAAATGGGAAGACAAAGCTGATAATATGACAAGTAAGGTTTATAATCCAGGCACTCACCCTGATAAAGCCTTACAAATTTTCGATAAGGCTTTACAGTATTTATCTGATGAAGCTCTTCCTTTTTTCAAGGAAAAAGAAGAATATTATGGTCCGGAAATTATGGATGATTATAATTCGATGGTTGATTCAATAAAAGAAGATAAAGAAAATTTCAAAGAAAATGAGTATGATGAAATGCTTATTGAGTATAACAATTATATTGCAGAGAAAAATAAGCTTAAGCAAATAAAAAAAGAAGTAAAAGCGAAAATAAAAAAGGAAAATATCATGAAACGCTCCGATTTAATGAAGTGCTTTGATAAAGAGGATGCAGCGCTTGTCCGTCGTTCTTTAAAAGAATTTGCTGATAAAGACATTATTGAAATTTATAAAGACGGATCCCGATATATGATAAAGTTTTTGTAAAAAAGTGATTATCAGCGCTATTATCTCAAAATGACTTTGCAAAACATTTGACAAAACAAATAAATGTAGTATAATGATTGATAAGCGAATAAGTGGTAAACCTGCGGGTAAGCCACGGGCCTTATCAATCTGCGGATTGGTAAGGCTTTTTTTATTTATCAGAAAGGCTCCTCATTATGAATAAACCATTTAAAACATACAATCAGCAACTTAAAATATTACGCAATCGCAATTTAAATATTCCTAATGGAAGTAAAGCACTACGTATTTTACGTAGAGAAAACTACTATAACATTATTAATGGGTATAAAGATATCTTTTTAGATAAAGGTTACACAACGGATAGATTTAAGGATGGTACTTCTTTTGATGATATTTATGCATTATACTCTTTTGATTGCAATCTTCGTTCTATTCTGCTGAAATATATTCTTCGACTTGAGTCTTCACTAAAAACAAAAGTTTCATATCGCTTTTCTGAAAAGTATCCCTCTAATTTCAGTTATTTTGATATAAGCAACTTTAGAAACAATATTGAGTCAGTAACAAACCTTATTGCACATATTTCCAATGTTGTTAAAAACAATGTAGAACCACCTCGAGCAGGTATCCCTATTTCTCCATTTTCTCATTATCTTAATACTCATAAAGAATTACCTCTCTGGGTTCTTATTAAAAGATTGTCCTTAGGTGAAACATCCTATTTTTATACATCTCTTACAGATGATTTAAAAGTCAAGATTTTAAATGATATTTATACAGAGTATCAGCAGGAATATGGTATTCGTCCAAAAAAAACTGCAGGAACAAATGAAATTTCTAGTTTTTCTCAAATGATAAGATTCATTGTAATATTCAGAAACTTATGTGCTCATGGCGAGCGTACGTACGATTATGTTGCGAAACATAAAGGCCATATACCCAATATCCAGTTTTTCTATTTAAGCCAATCTCCTCGTTTTACTAGTAAAGTAGTCGATGTAATAAGAATATTAGGACTATTCCTTATAAAATCTGATTATAAAACCCTTTTAAAAGAACTTTCCGTTGAAGTTAAAGCGCTATCTGATGAATTACCACAAAATACAATGAATGCTGTACTTATTAAATTAGGGTTTTCTAAAAACTGGAAATCAGACCTCATTCTCCCTTAAAAATTGAAATAGCTGAAATCGTTATCGTCAACTATTACCCGGCCGCATAATCCACTAAATATCTAAATAAAAAAATCCCCGTCTCCTGGACCAACAGGAAACGGGAATGCCAGCAGCATTGGCGTACTGCATGGCAAGTGTAAATCTTGTGTTTGCTTGGGCTGATTTACGTATTTATTATACCATAATCAGCCTTGTTTTAGAAAGAAGGACTGATTATATTATGACAAAAAATGCAGTTATTTACGCCCGCTTCAGCAGTGACAAACAGCGGGAAGAATCCATTGATGGCCAGATTCGTGAATGCCGGGCCTTTGCAGAGGCTAATGAAATCAATATTATCAATACCTATATCGACCGGGCCATGTCTGCCCGCACGGATCAGCGCCCGTCATTCCTGCAAATGGTCAAAGACAGTGCCAAACATCTATTTGACTATGTAATCGTTTATCAGCTCGATAGATTTTCCCGCAGTCGCTACGATTCGGCCATATATAAACACCGACTGAAGAAAAATGGAGTCAAAGTATTGTCGGCTAAGGAAAATATCAAAGATGATCCCAGCGGAATCCTTCTGGAATCTGTTATTGAAGGCATGGCAGAATATTACAGTGCCGAATTATCTCAAAAAGTCAAACGGGGAATGACGGAAAATCTATTGGAAGGCAAGTGGATTGGTGGCATTGTTCCCTTTGGCTATGAACTCACATCGGAAAATAAACTGGCCATCAGTCCCGCAACAGGCCATCTGGTTTCCGAAATCTATGATAAGTACTTATCTGGTGTAAAAATGACAGATATTTTGAGCAAATTAAATAGCCTGGGTATCAAAACCCAGAGAGGATGCAACTTCACGCGCAACAGCCTGAACCGCATCCTCAAAAATCAGATCTACACGGGAACATTTACCTGGTCCGGTACATCCTATCCTGATTATGCCCCGGCACTCATCACACAGGAGCAATATACAGCTATGCAGAATTTATTTGAATCTCGCAAACGAAAAAACAATACCGCCCGCCGCGTGTCTCCCCAGTATGCCCTAACAGGGAAAATCTACTGTGGCACGTGCGGGCTTCCCATGACCGGATATTGTGGCAAGAGTCATACAGGCACCACGTACTACTATTACCAATGCTCTTCCAAAAATAATAAATCAGAAAAAGCTGCGCGGTCCCAGATTGCCTGTGATGCCAAAAACATAAACCGTGACAAGCTGGAGAAATTGGTTCTCGATACAACTATCAGTATACTCAAAAACAAAGACGCCGTAAAATGCATTGCAGACCAGTGTATGGCCATCCAAAAGGCCGAACTGGAACACAAACCGGCAGAACAACTGCGCCTGGAATCTCAAATCAAAGAAATTGAAAAACGACTGAAAAACAGCGTAAAAGCCGTTGAAAATGGTCTTATCTCCCAAACCATAACAAACAATATTGAAACTTATGAAAAACAGCTCACAGAGCTAAATGCACAACTTGACGGCGTTAAATTAGACACTCACATCATTCCCATCACAGAAGAAGCGGTCATCTATTATCTGAACCAACTGACAGAACGGGCAAATAAAAAAGACGGATATAGCCTCGATACCTTCGATGACTTCATCCGTCGTGTCGTAGTGACCGGGAAGCGTGTAGACATATATTATAACTACACTGCAGTTCCCAATATACTCGAAAACCCCGCAGTCAAAATGCTGCGGGGTTCGAGTGAAGATTGTTTGGTGACCCGGTAGGGATTCGAACCCTAGACCTACTGATTCGTAGTCAGTCACTCTATCCAGCTGAGCTACCGAGTCATATCTTGTCGTTCCTGACGACTCATATATAATAACAAGAAATCGGGGATATGTCAAGACTTTTTTTAAATAAAACCAAGTTTATAGAAACGTCTCCGGCCCGCTGGGCCACCTCCCCTATAAGGGAGGCTTGAGTACAGGTCGGAGAGGTTTCCATTTATCAGCACTTATAATCTGCCGATGTCTTTCAGGTATTGTTCGCACTTGGCCTTGATTTCCGGTGTGGCGTCTACCAGGGGCAGGCGGAACGGGCCGGCCGGGAAGCCGAGCATGTTGAGCATGGTTTTGATCGGGACCGGGCTGACCGTGCAGAAGCAGCCTTTCATGAAGGGCAGGTACTTCTGATGGAGGGCCGCTGCCTTCTTGACGTCGCCGTCTTTGTGGGCCTGGATCATTTCGTTCATTTCCTTGCCGATGACGTGGGCAGCGACGGAAATGACGCCTTCGCCGCCGACAGCGACGATAGGCAGGGTCAGGTTGTCATCACCGCTGTAGAGATGGAACCCTTCCGGGGCATTGGCTGCGACGTAACCGGCGTAGTCCAGGTCGCCGCTGGCATCTTTGAGGCCGATGATGTTCGGGAAGTCATGAGCCAGCTGGCAGACCGTCTGCGGTTCGATTTTACCGCCTGTACGGCCCGGTACGTTGTAAATGAAGATAGGCATGTCCGTCGACTTGGCGATAGCTGCAAAATGGGCGTAACAGCCTTCCTGGTTCGGTTTATTGTAATACGGGACGATGCACAGCAGGGCATCGATGCCCGTATCTTTCGCTTTCTGAATCATGGCGATGGTCTGAGCCGTATTGTTGGTCCCGACATTGCCCATGACCAGGGTCTGGCCTTTCAGGGCATCGGCTGTGACTTTGAAGAGCTTGAGTTTTTCTTCTTCCGTCATGACAGCCCCTTCACCTGTAGTAGCACCGACGAGGATGGCCGAGCCTTCGTCAGCATATTTCTTAGCCAGTTCGACGGCAGCTTCGTAATTGACGGAGCCATCCTGATGGAACGGCGTAATCATAGCGACAATAACATTGGGAAACGTTAACATAAAGGATTCTCTCCCCTCTTCGTACTAGTGGATCATGTCGTGGGCCAGCATGTATTCGGCAATCTGCAGGGCATTGAGCGCAGCGCCTTTGCGGATCTGGTCACCCGATACCCAGAGGTTGATGGCTTTCGGGTTGTAAAGATCCTTGCGGATACGGCCGACGTAGCAGTCATATTTTTCCGACGTGAACAAAGGCATAGGATATTCCATTTCAGCCGGATTATCCTGGACCTGGGCACCCGGGAAAGCATCGATGGCTTTGCGGACGGCATCAACTGTCAGTTCATCGGCCGTTTCGACATAGACCGATTCGGCATGGCTGCGGAAGACCGGGACGCGGACCGTCGTAGCCGTAATGGCGATGGAGTCATCGTGGAGCATCTTGTGCGTTTCGTTGACCATCTTCATTTCTTCTTTGGTGTAATCTTTTTCTACGAATTTATCGATCTGCGGAATGAGGTTGAAGGCGATGGGATAATGCTTGGGCAGGCTCTTGCTGGGCAGGATCTTGGGCTGCATTTCTTCGCCTTTGAGGTACGCTTCCGTTTCATCGCGCAGTTCGTCGATACCTTCTTTGCCGGCACCGGATACGGCCTGATAAGTGCTGACGATGATGCGTTTGATCGGCGACAAGTCGTGAATCGGCTTGAGGGCCATGAGCATGATGATCGTCGAGCAGTTCGGGTTGGCAATGATGCCCTTGTGCCAGGCAATATCTTCAGGGTTGACTTCCGGTACGACCAGGGGGACATCCGGGTCCATACGGAACGTGCTGGAGTTGTCGATGACGACGCAGCCCCGTTTAGCAGCTTCGGGTCCCAATTCCTTACTGATCGAGCCGCCGGCGAACAAGCCGATATCAACACCGTCGAAAGATTCCGGTTTGGCTTCTTCAACCGTATATTCCTGGCCGTTGACGGTCAATTTCTTGCCAGCCGAACGGTACGATGCTAATAACTTCAACTTGCTGTACGGGAATTTGCGTTCTTCGATCAAGCGGATAAATTCCTGGCCTACGGCACCTGTGGCACCTAAAATCGCTACTACCGGTTCTTTTGTCATAACAAACTTCCTCCCCTAATGGTTCTTTTATAAATAGTTTTCCAGTCCAAAGGTCAAACCCGGACGGGAGCTTACTTTTTTGACGGCTAAGACGACGCCTGGCATGAAGGACTTGCGGTCCATCGAGTCGTGGCGGATGGTCAGCAGTTCGCCGTACCCCCCAAATAAGACTTGCTGATGTGCGACGTAACCCGGCAGGCGGACGCTGTGGATAGGGATCCCGGCGACAGAGGCACCGCGGGCGCCGTCGAGGCTTTCATGGGTCTTGTCCGGAGCCGGTTTAGCACCAGCGGCCTTGCGGGCAGCTTCGATCTTATCAGCTGTCATGATGGCCGTACCAGACGGCGCATCCAGTTTATTGTTGTGATGGAGTTCGATGATTTCGACATCCGGCAGATACGGAGCGACTTCTGTCGAGAGCTTCATCATCAGGACGGCACCGATGGAAAAGTTCGGCGCAATGAAGATGCTGGTCTTCTTTTCCAGTGCCAGGGCGTTGAGTTCGTCGCGCTGGTCTGCTGTCAGGCCCGTCGTACCGACGACCATATTGACGCCGTGTTCGATGCAGGTCTTGGCGTTGTTGAAGATGACTTTCGGCGTCGTGAAATCGACGACGACATCCGGTTTGATGTCGTCCAGGGCGGCGCCCAGGTCATTGCGGATGGCCAGGCCTAAGTGGCCGACACCGGCGATATCGCCGACATCTTCACCGACATGAGTGATGCTGATACCGCCAGCGACTTCCAATTCCGGATCTTCAAAGACAGCTTTGACGACCTGGCTGCCCATGCGGCCATCGGCACCATTGACTAATACACGAAGCATATTTATCCCTCCTATGGGTTCGTTTTCGTAGAACTTCTATTTTTTGAAATTATAATTAACTATATACCTATCACGGACATTCGTCAACCCGTAAAGCAATGTCGAATCGCAAGTCAAGGGCATTACATGCCCTTTCCTATGATTGGGGCATCCGATAGGTCCGGACCAGTACGACGACACAATTCAGGCGGGCGTCCCACGTGGCGCCCCTACAGCGCAAGTCAAGGGCATTACATGCCCTTTCCTATGATTGGGGGCATCCGATAGTCCGGACCAGGGCAATGACACAAATTCAGGCGGGCGCCCCACGTGGGCGCCCCTACAGCGCAAGTCAAGGGCATTACATGCCCTTGACTTGCTTTACGATCTGGCGGGCGGCTTCGATGCTGGCCTTGGTCGTATCGTTGCCGGCGAACATGCGGGCGATTTCCAGGACGTGTTCCCCTTCCGAGAGGCCCCGGACCTGGGTGACCGTGCGGCCGTCCATTTCTTTCTTATATATGAAATAATGGTGGTCGGCAATGGCCGCCGTCTGCGGCAGGTGGGTAATGCAGAAGACCTGGCCCTGGCCGGAGAGCTGGCGGATATGGTCGGCGACCTGCAGGCCCGTCTGGCCGCTGATGCCGACGTCGATTTCGTCGAAGATCATCGTCTTGCCCGTCGTCCGTTCCGGACCGGCCGTCTTCAGGGCCAGGGCAATACGCGATACTTCGCCGCCCGATGCTATCTTGGCCAGGGGCTGCATATCTTCGCCCGTATTGGCCGAGAAATAGAGCTCGATACCGGCTGAACCATCCGCTGTGATGTCCTTCATCGGTTCGATGTGGAAGGCAATACGGCTGTTCAGCATGCCCAGCTTATTGAGCGTCGCCGTCATGTCCTGACTGAACTGGCTGTCGGCGTCACGGCGCGCGGCCGCCAGGACCTGGGCCTGCTGGCGCACAGCTGCGGCCTGACGGGCCAATTTCTCTTCCAGCTTGGCCAGATGGCTTTCGGACTGGTCGAGCCGTTCGTAATCGGCCTTGGCCTTGGCCAGGAATTGCAGGATATCGGCGACGGTGAAGCCGTATTTGCGCTTGAGCTTTTCAATCGACGCCAGGCGGGACTGCATGGCATCCAGGGCCCGTTCATCGAAGTCGAAAGAATCGGCATAGCGCAGGAGGCCGTCGTGGACATCTTCGATTTCATAGGACAGGGTCTCGACTTTGCCGGCCAGGGCACTGAAAGCGTCATCGTAAGCCGACGCCTTTTCCAGGCTGCGGTGGATGGTCTCGATCTGTTCGATGACGCCGGGCTGGCGTTCGCCCCCTTCCAGGGCAAACATGGCTTCCTTCAGGTTATCCTTGATGTGTTCGGCATGGGAAGCCTTGTTGATTTTCTGTTCCAGTTCGTCGTCTTCCCCTTCTTTCAGGGCGGCCCCTTCGATTTCCTTGATCTGGAAGGCCAGGATACTGAGCATCCGCGCCTTTTCACTTTCATCGTGGCGCAGGGCCTTGATTTCGCCTTCCGTCTGATGCCACTGGCGATATAGTTCGTCATAGTCCTGGCGGGCCTGACGGACGTCGGCCGTGAGGCCGTCGAGGATGGCCACGTGGTAAGACGGGTTGAAAATCAGGCTGTTGTCGAACTGGCCGTGGATATCCAGGAGGTATGCGCCGAGGCGCCGCAGGACTGTCGTCGGCACCAGCGTGCCGTTGACCAGGATCGTCCCGCGGCCGCTGCACTGGAACTGGCGGGAAATGATGAGCTGGCCTTCATCGACTTCGATGTGATTATCGGTCAGCAGCTGTTCCAGCCCTTCTGGCAGGGGAGAAAAAAAGAACGCGCCTTCGACGAGGAATGAGTCCGTCCCGTGACGGACGAACGATGCCGATGCGCGTTTGCCTGCCAGCATACCGATGGCGTCGAGGAGAATCGATTTGCCGGCGCCGGTTTCGCCGGTAAAAATCGTCACCCCGTCGCCAAAAGTAAGGTGCAGGTCTTCAATCAGAGCAAAATTGTGGATGTGCAGGGACTGCAGCATAAGGGCCTCATTCCTTCATCAGCGATACGATAAGTTTGACCAGTTTCGGAACCGTTTCCGTGTCCTTGACGATGAGGAGGACCGTGTCGTCGCCGGCCAGGGTGCCGATGACATTTTCCCAGCGGGCATGGTCGATGGCGGCGGCAATGGGATTGGCCGAACCCGGCAGGGTATGGACGATGATCTGGTTATACGCCGAATCGACGCGGACGATGGAGTCCTGGAACAGGCGGGCCATGCGGTTCTTGGACATGAGCATGTTCTGTTCCGGCGACAGGGCATAGCGGTAATGGCCGTCACTGGTCGGGACCTTGATGAGCATGAGCTCTTTGATATCGCGGGAAACCGTAGCCTGTGTGACTTCGATGCCTTCTTCCTGCAAGGCCTTGGCTAATTCTTCCTGCGTTTCGATAGGACGGGACTGGACAATTTCTTTAATCTTGGTGTAACGGAATCTCTTCATAATGACGTTTCCCTCTTTTCTGTACAATATATAATACGGGTGGACAATGCACCTCATTGACGGGTTGCCAGGACGAAATATGGAAGTCCTGCTGGGGTATGGTCTGTAAGAACGACCGCAGCGCCTGTTCTTCACAAGCCCCGGCCTCCGTACCGGGATAGGCTGCTATCATAATTAGCCCATTTATCGCAATTTTATTCAAGCCTATTTTTATAGCTTTTAGTGTTATTTCACAATTTGTATGGATTTTATGGTCACCAGATGGCAAATAGCCTAAATTAAATACGATAATGTCAATGTCTGACTGTACATCAGCCAGCAGTTGTTCATGGGACCCGCAGCGGCAGCGGACGTCCTTGTCCCCCAGGCCTTCGTCCTGCAGGCGCTGGCGCGTGCGCTCGATGGCACAGGGCTGGATATCGAAGGCGTAGAGGACGGCGTCATCAGGCATGGTGCGGGCCAGGAAGGCCGTGTCGTGGCCGTTGCCGCAGGTCATGTCGACGAGGACATGGGCCTGGCGGGCGTAGGGTTCAGTCATCATATGTGATACCGTAACGGCATTGCGGAATGGATACATGTCAATCATTTCCCATCATTTTCGTAAATAAGTTGCTATAGAAATAATTCTTGTTGAAGCGGATGATCTTCAAGACGTGGTTGGACTTGCGGACCTGGAGGGTCATGTTGCGCATGAGTTCCTGGTCCATCATGCCGTCGACAGAGACGCGGACGCTGTTGCGGCTGTTGGCCACGGTCACCGACACCTGGTCGTCATCGCGCAGGACCAGGGGCACTTTCAGCAGCAGATGCGGGCAGATAGGCGTGACCATGATACAGGGCACGCTGGGCGCGACGATAGGGCCGCCGCTGGAGAAAGTATAGCCCGTACTCCCCGTCGCCGTGGCCACGATGAGGCCGTCGCCGGGATACTGCTGGATGAAGTGGCCGTTGATGCTCAGGTCGATGCGGATGAGCTTGCCCACGTTGCCGTGGCCGATGACGATATCGTTGAGGGCATCGGGCAGGGACTGGACCAGGCCGTCTTCATAGCACAGTTCTGAATGGAGCATCATCCGTTCTTCCAGGAAATAGCGGCCGGCCAGGATGTCTTCCATGCGCTTTTCCAGGGTCTTGGTTTCGACTTCGTAGAGGAAGCCCAGGGAGCCCAGGTTGATGCCGCAGACCGGGACATCGGCTTCAGCGAACTGTTTGGCCATCTTGAGGATCGTCCCGTCGCCGCCGAGGATCATGGCCACGTCGATGGTGCTGTAAATGGTCATGCGCGGCCGCAGGTGTTCAGCGCCGATGCGCTGATACGCCGGCTGGCGGCTCTCGCTGACGTAGGCTGGCAGGTAATATTCAATGCCATGTTTTTCACAAATCTTGATCATCTGCTGGACAATGGCAGCACTTTCACGTTTAACGAGGTTCGGGAAAATACCGATACGCATGGGGATCACCTACATTTCATGGGATTTACCGACGATATCATCGACGACAGCGTCGGTGATATCGTTATGGCACGGGTCATCTTTACGGCTGTACAAGAGATATTCAATATTGCCGTCAGCCCCTTTGATGGGCGAAAAGGTCAGGCCCAGCGGCGACAGGCCGCAGTCGGCGATACCGTCCGTGACGTGGCGGATGACGTCGCGGTGGACCTGGATGTCGCGGACGATGCCGCCTTTGCCGACGTGTTCCCGGCCCGCTTCGAACTGCGGCTTGATGAGCGTGACCATCGTGCCGCCTGCCTTGAGCAGCGGTTCGACGGCCGGCATGATCTTGAGCAGGGAAATGAAGGAGACGTCAATGGAGATGAAATCGACGGGCTCGCCGATATCTGCAACGGTGACGTTGCGGATATTGGTCCGTTCCATGTTGACGACGCGGTCATCAGTCCGCAGTTTCCAGGCCAGCTGGCCATAGCCGACGTCGACGGCAAAGACCTTGGCCGCGCCGCGCTGGAGGGCGCAGTCCGTGAAGCCGCCTGTCGAGGCGCCAATATCCATCATGGTCTTACCCGTCAAGTCGATGGGAAACGTTTCCATGGCCTTTTCCAGTTTCAGGCCGCCCCGGCCGACATAAGGAATGGGATTGCCCTTGACGGTAATATCTACGTCGACGGGCAGCTTCGTGCCCGCCTTATCGACGCGCTGGTTATCGACGAAGACCAGGCCGGCCATGATGGTCGCCTTGGCCTTTTCCCGGCTTTCAGACAAGCCGCGGCTGACGAGAAGCACGTCTAATCTTTCTTTATGCTGCATACCTGTAATACCCCTCTCACATTAATGAACGCGGACCAGCAGATGTTCGACCAGTTCTTTCAGGAACCAGGCCTGCGGCCCTAACGGTTCCAGGGCCTGGACGGCCTTGCCGGCCGCTTCGCGGGCCATGCGCCGGGCTTCGTCCAGGGAAAAGATGGTCACATACGTGGCCTTGTCGTTGCGGGCGTCGCTGCCGACGGGTTTGCCCAGCAAAGCTTCATCGCCGACGACATCGAGGATATCGTCGGTGATTTGGAAGGTCAGGCCCATGTACGACGCATAGGCTTCCAGGGCCTGCCGCTGCTGCGGCGACGCATCGGCGACGATGGCTGCCATGTCGATGGCCGCCTTGAAGATGACGCCCGTCTTGGAACGGTGCAGGAGTTCCATGCCTTCCCGGCCGATGGCCATGTCGCCGTCCGAAGCCAGGTCGAAGGCCTGGCCGCCGACCATGCCGGCCGGTCCGGCCGCTCTGGCGATGACGGCGATGCAGCGGTTCAGTTTGTCCGGTGCAATGCCTTTCTGGCTGGCCATAAGCTCGAAGGCAAAGGTCAGGAGGCCGTCACCGGCCAGGGTAGCCAGGCCGGCACCGTAGACGACGTGGTTCGTCGGCTTGCCCCGGCGCAGGTCGTCGTCATCCATACAGGGCAGGTCGTCGTGGATCAGGGAATACGTATGGATACATTCCAGAGCGCAGGCCAGTCCCGTATAGGGAGAGGCATCCTGGCCCAGGGCTTCGACCGTCGCCAGCAGAAGGACCGGGCGGATGCGCTTGCCTCCGGCCAGGAGGCTGTAATTCATGGCTTCATAGAGCCTGGAAAAACGCGGCTGGTCCGTCGTCAGTACGTGGGACAGGTAATCGTCGACGCGCTTACGCTGTCCTGCCAGATAGTCTTGGAAGGTCATAAGTCTAACACCCCTTCAGCCGGCGCATCGTCGTTGCTATCCTTATCGGCCCGGACATCGGCCAGGGCCTGGGCCTTCTGGCGGGCATATTCCAGGGCGCCTTCGCAGGACTGGGATAATTTGATGGCCTTTTCATATAAATCGAGGGACTGCTTCAACGTCAGGTCCGGTGCGTCCAGTTCCTGTACGAGCTGTTCCAATTTTTCATAATTGCTTTCAAAACTCTTCAATTTATCAGTCGTTCTTGCCATATATGTCCACCTCTTTAACAGCCGTCGTAATCGTCCCGTCGACGACTTGTATCGTCAGCGGGGCCTCTTTCGACACGCTGTGGATATCTGTAAGGATCTTGTCATGCTGCATGAGCTGGCCGTAGCCGCGGCGCACGAGGGCTGCCGGGTTCAGGGCCTGTAGGGAAGCCGTCAGGGTATTCAGCTTCCCCTGCTTCTGTTCCAGATGGAGGCGCAGCTGGCGGTCGGCCTGTTCCATCAGGCCTGCCAGGCGTGCTTCGCGCATGGCCAGGAAGGCATCGTAGCGCTGCAGGTTCAGCCGGCCCGCCGCCTGTTCGACCCAGCGCTGCCGGTCTTCGATGCAGGCCATGACCCGTTCGTAAGCCCGGTCCGCCAGTGCGGCCAGGTCCATTTCCGCTTCGCTGACGTCAAAGAAAGCCATCTCGGCCGCGTGGGTCGGCGTCGCTGCCCGCACGTCAGCGGCATAATCGGCCAGGGTCGTATCCGTTTCATGGCCGATGGCCGTAATAACCGGTACGCTGGCATGGTAAATGGCCTTGACCACAGCCGGGCTGTTGAAGCACCACAGGTCTTCCATAGAGCCGCCGCCGCGGCCGACGATGAGGACGTCCAGGTCCCTGCGCCGGCCCATCTCACCGATGGCCTTGGCGATGGCCGTATCGACGCCGTCGCCCTGGACGGGGATGGGATGCAGGATGATTTCGGCATAAGGATTGCGCTCGCCGGCAATCTTATAGATGTCGTGGAGCACGGCGCCGGTCTTCGACGTCAGGACGCCGATGCGCCAGGGGAAGCGCGGCAGCTCCTTCTTGCGGCTGCTGTCGAAATAGCCCTGAGCCGCCAGTTCATTCTTGATGCGTTCGTACTGGGCCTGCAGAGACCCGGTCCCCTGGGAAAAGAGCTGTTCAATGATAAAGGAAAGGGCGCCGCCTTTTTCATAGACGTTGACGGCGCCGATGACGACGACATGGTCCCCTTCGCGGACGGCCCGGACCGCTGCCGTCACGCGGCTGCGGAAGACGATGGCCCGGATGGAGCACTGATCATCGCGGATATTCATATAATAATGGCCGTTCGACGCCCGCTTGAGACCGATGATGTTGCCTTCCATAGCGATGCTCTGCAAGCGGTAATCGCCGTGGATATCATCTTTGATGCGGCGGACGACGTCCGTAACCGATGCATATTTCATGATTTCTTCCCTTCCTGTACAGCAGCCCAGAAGGCGGCACCCGACGCGTTGTCGGCACTGAAGCCGTCGGCTGCCAGATTCAGGTCTATCTGATGGCGGCGGCAATAATCGCTCATCTGCCGGCGCAGGTAGCCATTGGACATGACGCCGCCAGCGGCGACGAGATGTTTCATGCCATCGGCAGCGGCGTAATCGAGGAGGCTCTCCAAGCCGCGCCAGACCGTCGACAGCGTCCAGCTGCAAAGGCGGGCCGGGTCTTCCCCGCCGGCGGCGATGCGCCGCTGGCCCTGCGATTCGGGCCCGGAAAAGCTGACCTGGCCATCGCGGCAAAAGACATGAGCTCCCTTGACGGGCGGATTTACCGTCTGAGCCAGCTTGTCGACATGGACGCCAGCCGGAAAGGGCAGGTCCAGGGCGACGCCCATGCGGTCGATGAACTGGCCGGCACTGATGTCGCTGGTGCCGCCGATACGGGTGATATCGAGGCCTTTTTCATCGGGCACGGCCCGCAGCAGGTCCGTCGTCCCGCCGGACAGGTGGATGCCGTAGAACGGCTCGCTGCCGATATAGCCCATGCTGCGCAGGACGGCGAGGAGATGGTTTTCCTGATGGCTCAGGCGGTACAAGGGCACGCCCAGGACGGCGGCCAGGGCCCGGCCATAACCGAGGCCGGCCAGGAAAGCGGGCATGTACGAATCATCGCGGCGCCGGGGCTGGTCAGTCACGGCAATGGCCCGGATATGGGCACTGGCCAGGACGCCAGCCAGCCGTTCAAAGAGGACCGGCAGGTTGCGCGTATGCTGATAGACCATGTTGGACTGGGACAGGCCGCGGCCGCCCTTGGCGACGCTCAGGATGATGCGTTCGTCGGCGACGACGTCATAAGCCGCGTCGACGAGGCACAGCGACGTCGTATAACAGCTGGTATCGATGCCGAGAAAGACGTCCATCAGGCTTGGGACCTTACATAAGCGCCCAAAATGCCGTTGACGAACCGCGCCGACTTGTCGCCGCTGAATTCCTTGGCCAGGATGACCGCTTCATTGAGGACGATGGACGGCGCCAGGCTTTCCTTGGGATATACGAGTTCGCACAAGGCCAGGCGCAGTATATTGCGGTCCGTGCGGTTCATCCGTTCGATGTCCCAGCCCTTGGCAAAGGAGCGGATGATCGTATCCAGTTCGTCCCGGTGTTCCGTCGTCGTTTCGACGAGATACGTGCAATAGTCATTGCGTTCCTGATCACTCAGTTCCGGGCCGTCTTCGGTCAAGGCGTCGGTCGTGACGTAATCATTTTCCAGGATTTCCTGTTCGCTGTACTGGATATCATTTTCTCCGTGGAATTCACGGGAATATAAAAGTTCGAGCGCCTGCTGGCGCGCTTTATGTCTGCTCACGAGTTTCCTCCTGTAATAACTTTATTCAGCCGGCAGTACCGCCAGGTCTTCAATGGTAACGGAAATATCAAGGCCCTCTGGTTCGACCATGGCGTCGATGGCCTCAGCCGCCCGCTGCTGGACATCCAGGGCCAGGCCGTGCAGGTCGCTGCCATAACGGGCGCGGACGGCCAGATGGAGATGGACGACGCCGTCCGTCACGGCCGTGCTGCGGCTGCGTATAGCGACGACGCCAGAGGCCTGGCGGCCGGCCGTCTCGGCGATATGGCCCAGGGCCTTGGCACTGACGGCATAGGCAAAATCCTGTTCCTCATCCATGGCGGTCCTCCTCTCCAAACACTAACTGTTGTACAATGATGTGGACCGCCGTAACCGTGCAGGCCGTCGCCTTTTCGACGGCATCCTTGACGGACTTCTGCACTTCCAGGGCTACGTCGGGAATACGGCAGCCATAGCGGACGACCAGGCGGACCGTCAATTCGATGCGCCGGCCGTCGATAGAGACGTCGACGCCGCGGCCCGGAAGGGTACGCCCCAGCTTTTCCGCTGCCACTTCGGCGATATTCGTCCCCAAATCAGCGACATAGGCCGATTGGGCCGCCGTCAGAGCCGCAATAGAGGCAATGACGCGCTGGGAAATATGGATACTCCCCCATTCATTTACTTCAGTCGTTTCCATGGGAATCACCCCTTTAGTCCACAAAAGGGGCTGTCGCACGTGCGAAGCCCCTTTGATACCCTATGCTAGCGGCTGGCGGCCAACGACTTGCGTTAACCTTATGCTCTGCCGATATACTGGCCGGTTCTCGTGTCGATCTGGAGAACTTCGCCTTCATTGATAAAGAGCGGTACTTTGACGACATAGCCCGTTTCCAATTTAGCCGGTTTGCTGCCGCCTGTAGCTGTATCACCGCGGACACCGGGATCGGTTTCGACAACTTTCAATTCGACAGCAGCCGGGAGATCGATGCCGATGACTTTGCCTTTGAACATCATGACGGAAACGTTCATTTCTTCTTTGAGGAAATGGACAGCGTCGCCGAGGTTTTCTTTGTTCAATTCGATCTGTTCGTATGTTTCGTTATCCATGAAACAGTACATGCCTTCGTTTTCATAGAGGTACTGCATCTGGCGGCGGTCGACGTGGCCGTCCTGTACTTTTTCGCCAGCGTTCCAGGTACGTTCAACAACAGCGCCCGTTTCGAGGTTCTTGATCTTAGCGCGGACGAAAGCGGCGCCTTTACCCGGTTTTACATGCTGGAATTCAACGACCTGCCATACCTGGCCGTCGATTTCGATAGTTACGCCTGGTCTGAAATCATTACTTGTAATCATGTGTAAACTCCTCCTATAACAGCTCCATCAAATCTTTAGGTGTTTTGGTTAAAATTTCACAGCCGTTGGCTGTAACGGCAACGGAATCCTCAATGCGGACGCCAAACTTGCCTTCTATGTACAGTCCCGGTTCTACCGTGACTATCATATTCTCTTCGAGTACGCCTGTCGAACGCGGCGACAGGACCGGTTGTTCGTGGATCTCCAGGCCCGTACCGTGGCCCAGGGAATGAGTGAAATACTGGCTGACGTGATAGCGGGCGAAGTAGTTGCGCACGGCAAAATCGACTTCGCGGCGGGAAACGCCGGCCTTGATGAGCGATACGCCCAGCTTCTGGCCCTCCAGGATGAGATTGTAGAAATCCTTCTGGGCCTGCGACGCCTTGCCGACGACGACAGTCCGGGTGATATCCGAATGGTAGCCTTCCCAGACGGCGCCGAAATCAAAGGTGACGAAATCGCCGGCTTCGACGACTTTCGGGCTGGCCGTACCGTGGGGCATGGCCGAGCGCTTGCCGGATGCGACGATAGTCGTAAAGGACTTTTCTTCCGAGCCTAAGAGCAGCATATTGCTTTCCAGGCGGGCAGCCAGTTCCTTTTCGGTGACACCGGGCTTGATGTACGGCAATAAATCAGCAAAGGCCCGGTCAGCGATGTTGCTGGCCTTGCGCGTCGCTTTCAGCTCATACGGTTCCTTCACCGCCCGCAGGCTGGTCAAATCGCAGGGCAGGAAGCCGCATAAGGCTCCGTCGGAAATATTTTCGTACATGAAATGGGTCAGGAAATTTTCTTCATACGCTGCCACGCCGATTTCCATGTCGTTCAGTGACGAACGGATGGAGGCCGATAAGGCATTGTGGTGGTTCTTGATATCGTACCATGCCCCGGACTGGTTGGCAGCTTGTTCCGTATAGCGGGAATCAGTCCATAAGACGGCCTGGTCCAGGCCGATGACCAGTGCCCCTTCACCGCCCGTAAAGGCACTGAAGTAGCGCAGGTTTTCAGGTTGGACGATAATGACGCCGTCTGCATCGTGTTCCTGGAGAAAAGCGCGCAGGCGGGCGATTCGTTGTTCTATCATAGTATCCCCCTATCACCCTATAGTAATTCAATCATATTTTATAATACCATATTTTCCACTGGCTGAAAAGATAAAATTGCAAATCACCGGCTCTAGCTGCGCAACGCTTCCCGTTCTTCATCGGTCAGGGGCCGGAACTGGCCTGGCTCCAAACCGTCATCGAGGACGACGCTGCCGATGGAGCGGCGGTGCAGCTGGACGACTTTCAGGCCGACAGCGGCGCACATGCGCTTGACCTGATGGAACTTCCCTTCCTGGACGACGACCGTCAGGGACCGGGGGCCGGTCTGGACAGCTTTGGCCGGCAGGCAGTGCAGGCCATCGTCGAGGACGATGCCGCTGGCAAAGCGGTCCCCTACATCTTCAGGGATATCCCCTTCGACGACGGCGTCGTATATCTTATCGGTATGCTTCTTCGGTGACGTAATGCCATGAGCCCAGGTCCCGTCATTAGTGATGAGCAGGAGGCCCGTCGTATCCTTGTCGAGGCGGCCTACGGGAAAGAGGCCGGCCCCCTGGTACTGGCGCGGCAAGAGGCCGATGACCGTCGGCGACACGTTGTCTTCCGTAGCCGACACGACGCCGGCCGGCTTGTAGAGCATGAGATAAATAGACTCTTCATAATGGACGGCCTGACCGTCGACGGCAACGGCATCGGCTGCCGGGTCGATTTTCTGGCTGCTGTCGCGGCAGACGGCGCCATTGACAGTCACGTGCCCGCCTTTGCACAATTCCTTGAGTTCCCGCCGCGTCCCCCAGCCCGTATGGCCCAGGAGCTTGTCGAGGCGCATTGTCTTTGCCATGATGCCTCCTTATAACGACGGCATCTTGTCCCACTGGGGCTGGTACCCCGTCAGGCCTTCCAGATGCTGCGTGCAGTTCATGAGGGTCATGACATTGCGGTCGCCGTAATATTCGATGATGTTAAAAGCTGTGTTGAACTGCTGGAAGCACCAGATGCGCTTCATATCGAGGCCCAGCAGGCCGAAGAGCAGGCAGCGGATGGCCGCCCCGTGGGATACCATGAAGACGCTGTCGCCGTCCTTGTGATGCGACAGGATTTCCCGCGTCTTCTTCAATGTCCGGTCCCGGACCTGGCAGAACGATTCGCCGCCCCGGGCCGGCAAGGTCCCGTCCGACGCATAGACCGCTTCCAGTTCGCCTGGCCACTGAGTCGTGATTTCCTGATACGTATGGCCTTCCCAGACGCCGAAATCGGCTTCCTTCAATTCATCGTAGGCGACGACATCCAGATGATGCGGCGCAGCGACACATTCGGCCGTCACCTTGGCGCGCTGGAGCGTGCTGCTGTAGACGGCATCGAGATGGACATGGCGAAAAAATTCACCCAGGCACCTGGCCTGTTCCAGACCGTGTTCATTGAGGGGGACGTCGGTCGACCCCTGATACCACTGCTGGACGTTGCCTTCTGTTTCACCATGACGTGCTAAATATAATTTTATCATCGTAATCCTCCGTAAGTTCCCTATAAGTATTTCAACATTCGTGCCATCCCATTATAACAAGAAATCGGCCAGCTTGCTACCGACGGCCGTCATCAGGAGCAGGGCCATTTCGCTGCCCTCGAGGACGGCGCCATACGTATCGCCCGTGACGCCGCCCAGCTTGCGGCTGATGCGGCTGTTGGCCCACAAAGAGAGGAGCATGGCCGCCCCTAAGAGGGCCAGATAAAAGGGCCCGCAGAAAAAGACCGGCACCAGGGCCAGGACCAGGGCTTTTTCTACAGTATGAGCCGGCGCGTAAGTGACGAAGGCCCGGCCCAGCCCCTGCTCGCGGGCATAGGGAAATTGGAAGATGCTGATCAAAGTCCCGAAGCGGGCCGCTGCCGGGATACCGACGAGGGCCGGCAGGGCTGCTTCCGGTGCCAGCTGACTGAGGAAGGCTACTTTCAAGAGGACCAGGAAGACGACAGCCGTCACGCCGCCGGCGCCGACGCGGCTGTCCTTGAGGATTTCCAGCATCCGTTCGCGGCTGCGGCCGGAAAAGAGGCCATCAGCCGTATCCATATAGCCGTCGGCGTGGAGGCCGCCGGTCAGGTAGAACCAGAAGGCGACGACCAGGGCCGACCGGCCAAAGGCGTCAAAAAGGAAAGACGACGCCCAATAGAGCGCCGCCAAAAGCAGGCCGATGATCAAGCCGACGAGGGGAAAGAACAGGACGGACCGGCCGAAATCTTCATCGCGCCAGACGCTCTGCGAAGCCAGGTGGATGCGCGATAAGAACTGCAGGGCAATGAGAAAGGCCTTCATGACTTCACCTCCGGCAGGTAGACGGCCTGATGCTTCAGTTCCGTCGTAATACCGCAGACCGATAAATAGACTTCATCGGCTTCGGCCGCAGCGGCCTGGTTGATCTTGCCCATGAGGTCGCGATACAGGCGGCTCACGTGTTCCATGGGCACGATGCCGCATCCCAGCTCGTTAGTGACCAGGACGGCCGTCACGCCGGCCTGGCGGAAAGCCGCCAGGACCGCTTGTAGTTCGGCCAGGGCACCGTCGATGATAGCTTCGTCGTCTTCGCCGTCGTGGGCAAAGAGATAATTAGAAAAATAGAGGGTCAGGCAGTCGACGAGGGCCACGTCCGACGACTGGCACAGCCGTTCCATCGTCTCTGGCAGGTCCTGCGGGATTTCCCAGGTCTGCCACGACGACGGGCGGCGCTTGCGGTGGATGGCGATGCGCTGGGCCATTTCTTCATCGAAGATGCGGGCCGTCGCGACATAAGCATGCCGCCCGGGAAGGGCGGCAGCATAACGTTCGGCAAAGGCGCTCTTACCGCTCCGCGCCCCGCCGGTGACAAGTATGATTTTAGACGTATCCATTTACTTCTTGATTTCCGAATACAAATGAAAGACTTCCGGCAAAATGACCTTTTCCATGCCGATCTTGATGAGGCTCGGCAGGCCCGGCAGGCAGTAGACCTGGCACTGGTGGATGATACCGGCCGTCGTCCGGTAGGCCATGGCCTGGACGCCGCAGGCCCGGCGATAGGCGAAATACGTCATCATCGACTGGAAAGCCGGGATTTTCTTATCGAACAGGGCTTCTACCGTTTCGATGGTCACGTCGCGCTTGGCCATGCCCGTACCGCCGCTGGTGATGACCAGGTCGACGCTGCAGACCCATTCATGGAGATGGCGTTCGATTTCAGCCTTGTCGTCTTTGACGATCTGATAGTCGACGACCTGATGACCGTAATTGGCCAGGGCCGACTGGATGAGCAGGCCGTTCGTATCGTCTGAAAAAGTGCGGCTGTTGCTGATAGTGAGAATGGCCGCCCGCAAAGGATGTTCTTCCATTTTTTTACTGTTCAAGATAAATAACCTCCTAACTTAAGATACATAAGATTCTATGATGGAAAAGGGATCGCGCCCTTCCAGCAATCCTTGTAAAAACGAAGGGATGAAACATTCACTGACGACCTGGACGTCATAGGTCCGTTCTTCGCCCTGGCTGGCAACGGTGATGCCCCTGCCCAGGGCCAGGCGCACGGCACAGGCCGGACCGCCCGATGGCAGGATATCGCCACGGGACCAGAGGACCGTCGCCTTATCACGCCAGGGATACGGGTCTTCATCGTCGCTGTCGCCGTCGACGACTTCCGCTGCCACGACGAGGCCGCTCTCTTTGGCGAACTCTGCCGTATGACAGACGAACTGCGTGTATTCGTCTTCCGACGTGGCCGCAGCTGCCGAAATATAGAGCAGACGGAAATCGTCCCACAAGACATGCTCTGAAATGAATTCTTCCGACGGCGTAATGTCTTCGTCTTCATCGACAAAGGACGTATGCCAATTATAAGCCGAACAGATTTCTTCCGCGTCGTCGCCGGCATTGAGGGGGTACACGTGGAAACCCAGCTTCTGGAAGCCTTCCGTCACGTGGACATCGAGGCCGTGCTCCGACTCATCTTCCTGCCAAAAGAAGAAAGGCAGGCCAATATATATCACATCCAATATGATCACCTCTTCTATCTTATATTATTCGACCCGAAAGGGCAAAAGTCCTACTTGAAAAATATACGTTCTTGTAATGTTTCATGATTCCGATATAATATATGTATAAACTGCCTCGATTGGAAGAGACAGGGAAAGGAAGTATGTCTTATGTTCAAAAAAATTGCCGCTCTGGCAGTCACATTTGCCTGCGTCTTCAGTTTCATGGCATCCGCCACATTTCTCGATGACAACCCCCGCTTCGTCCAGGTCGGCCACGATGACACGACCGAATCGTATATCGACATGAACACCATCCAGTCCGTCCGCTACGATCCGCCGTACTACATCATCCGGGCTACGGTCGTGACCTATGACTATGCCAACAACACGGTCCAAGGTTATGATAACAATTTCTTCTACAATTTTAAAGCCCAGACCGTAAAAACACAGACTCTCGGCGATGTCGGCTACGATTTGCAGGGCAACGTCGTGTCCACCTTGTCCCTGCCCAATCCGGAAGTCAAGACGACAGACCGCCTGTCTGCCAACGGCAATGCGGCCAACCGCGCTTTCCGGGCCTGTTACGACATGAATTTCTTCCAAGAATAAGGCTCAAAAATTATTGAAAAGGATTTGATATTCCATGGATTCCCTGATCCACATCATTACGACGATCGTCACTATCGTCTTCATCGCTGCCGTCCTCTATTCCCTCACGTCGGCCCTGCGCAAGCGCCATCGCAAGGCGAAGGTCCAGCAGGAACTGGCCAAGAAGGAACACGTCAAAGTCGCCAACCTGCACCAGTACGACATCAAGCCTAATGACGGCTATTACAAATATCCCATCAAAGAAAAAGGGAAACTGCGCCGCTTCCCGCAGCACTTCACGGCCGTCGCCTTGGAACTGGCCAACGAACAGCCCTATTCCGTCTGTCTCCTGGCCCTGGCTGAATTCGACCACGGCGAACTGAAGGATACGCGTTACTTCTACGTCCGTCCGCCAGAAAACAACTTGTCTGCCGTCAAAGGCCGCTATCAGTGGGACGAACTCTCCAAGGCCGATGAATTCGGCGAATACTGGCAGGCCGGCCTGAAAAACCTCATCGAAGGTCAGACCCTGGTCGCCCACAACGCGCCCTTCGTCATGGGCTGCCTGACCCACGCCCTGCACATCTACGGCATCGACGCGCCGGCCTTCTGCTATGCCGATACGCTAGAAGTCGCCAAGAAACTCTATCACTTCCCGTCGAACCAGCTCGACGTCATCTGCGATGAAATGGATATCCAGACCGAAGAAGGCAACCTGTTGAGCCAGGCCATCGCCATAGGTCGCTTCTTCCTCCTGGCCCACAAGGAATACCCCATGTTCCTGCCCGACCTGACGTACGTCCAAAAAGCACCGACGACGGACGACAAAGAAGCCGCCCTCATCGCCGCCGTCGAACGCGAAGAAGGAACGCCGGAAGAAATGTTCGCTCCCGGAACACCGGACCCGGCCCTCATCGACGACCTGATGCAAAAAGGCTACGTAGAAGCCGGCGAAAAACCAGGCACATACTACGCCACCGACAAAGGCCTGGACTTCTCTGAAGAACGGTAGGTTCGTGGTTCGTGGCTCGTGACATAAATGTTTGACGAAAGGCTCCCATTATAGGGGAGCTGGCCGCCGAAGGCGGTCTGAGAGGTTGCCTTTTACATCAAACCAAAAAGGGGACTACCGCATGCATTCTTATATCACCATGCGTAGTCCCTTGTTTTATAGTTTGGAGTACGGAGTTTGTAGCCGATGGCTCTAAATTTAAAACCAATCGCTACAAACTACAAACTGCAAACTTAATACTCAAAAAGGCGCTGTCTTCATGCGACAGCGCCTTTTTGTTACCATCAAACAGCTCTTATTTGGAGTACAATTCGACGATAAGTGTTTCGTTGATTTCTACCGGAATTTCGTCGCGTTCGGGCATACGGGTAAGTGTGCCTTCAAAGCCGTCGAAGTTCTTTTCGATGTACGGTACATCGAAAGTCTTCAATTCCTGGAAAGATTTTTTGTACATTTCGTTGGAACGGGAAGCTTCTTTCAAAGCGATAACGGAACCAACTTTAACGTGTGCCGACGGGATGTCGCAGCGTTTGCCATTGACCAGGATGTGGCCGTGGTTGACCATCTGACGTGCCTGGCGGATGGAGTTTGCAAAACCGATACGGTATACCAGGTTATCCAAACGGCATTCCAGCAATTTCAGCATGTTCTGGCCAGTAACGCCTTCCATCTTCTTGGCTTTATCATAATAACGGACAAACTGACGTTCGAGCAAATTGTAGTATGCGCGAAGTTTCTGTTTTTCCAATAACTGTGTGCCATATTCAGACATTTTTTTCTGACGCTGATCTTTACGTACGCGTTTTAATGCCTTAGGGTGTCCGTACACATTAACTCCGAACCGGCGACATTCCTTAAAACGCGGGTCTCTCCTCGTTGCCATTTTCTACATCACCTCATATTAGTAATTCAAGAAATTAAATTTTGCTTATGCAATGTATAAATGATATCATGAAAAAAGCCTTGCTGTCAAGGGGTTATGATTCTTGACTTCTTTTCTTCACTATGATATACTTTAGCCAATAAATAACTAATAATTACTATCAATTATTAAATAATTTGTAAATTCAGGAGGTGCTCTTATGACCAACTTCATCACAGCCGTCAGCAATCGGCGCACGAACTACACCCTCAGCAAAGACGTCACGATTCCCCAGGAAACCGTTACCAAGACCATCGAAGACGTCATCCGCGAAGTACCGTCGGCCTTCAACATACAGTCCGGCAAAGCCGTTATCGCCTTTGGCGAAACGCACGACGCCATCTGGAAAATCACCATGGATACGCTCCGCAAAATCGTCCCGCCAGCCAACTTCGCCACGACAGAAGCCAAGATCAACTCCTTCGCCGCAGCCTATGGCACGGTCCTCTACTTCGACGACACGACCATCGTCGACAACATGGCCTCCCAGTTCCCGCTCTACGCCAAGAACTTCCCCATCTGGGCCCAGCAGGCCAATGGCATGATGCAGTTCGCCGTCTGGACCGCCCTGACCGACCTGGGACTCGGCGTCAACCTCCAGCACTACAACCCCCTCATCGACGACGAAGTCAAAAAACTCACAGGCGTTCCCAAAGAATGGCAGCTCATCGCCCAGATGCCCTTCGGCCATCCCACAGAACTGCCAAAACCCATCGTAAAAGTCCCCATCGAAGAACGGGTGAAAGTCCTTCGGTAAGAAAAAAGCTGCCGTACGAAGGCAGCTTTTTTCGAGTGTTAAGCAAGCGATAAACTTGTAATATGAAAAAAACCGCGTACTTGTGGTACACGGCCTTCTTCAAACACTAAAACTAGAGGAGAGCCGATGTCCCACCACCGAGCTATCTCTATTCTCATTCTATCATGAATGTAGATAAATCAAGTGGATTCTCGTCCTGATTATCCAAGTAAATCCTGTTCGTCTTTGTGACGGCGGAACCAGGCGTCGGCGTAGGAGCAGCTGGTGGCCGTTTTTTTATGGCGCCGCCGTATTTCGTCAGCTGCGGCCTTGACGAGTTTGCCAGCGGCACCTTGGCCGCGCAGGCTATCGTCGACAAAGGTGTGGACGATGTCGTAATTGCCGTCTTCCCGTTCGACGAAGTCCACTTCAGCTACGATCGTTCCAGCTTCATTTTCCATCCAGATTTTGTTCGAGCCATATTGTAATTCCATGGTAATTTCTCCTTTACATCGTAATTTCAACAATCTGTCCATTATGGACCGGGCGGCTGCGGCGGAAAGCGGCCATGTATTCTTCTACAGGCCTGCCCGGATTTTCATAGACCAAGAGCAGGTTGCGGATAAACTGGGCGTGCGTAAAGACCAGGATGAATTGTTCCGGCCGCCGCTGCAGCAGAGATAAGGTCCGTTCGATGCGCCCGATGAGCTGGCGATAACTTTCGGCCCCTTCGCCGTCGACATAGTCCGGGTCGAGTTTGCGCCAATAATTGATGACCCGCGGCCGCCGCTGCTGCGACGTCGTCCCGACACACGTCGCCGGTGCCAAATAAACAAATTCATGGACACAGTTCCAAATCCCCGTCACCGTATCAGGAAACCGCCCGATCGTACACATGGCCGTCTGCTGCGCCCGAAGATAAGGCGACGTGACAATCAGGTCCGGTTTCTTAGGAATCTGTAAGGCCAAGGCCTGCGCCTGCTTGAGCCCCAATTCCGACAAAGGAATATTGCGATGATCCTGCGTCGCTTCGCCGGCATTGGCAATACTTTCGCCATGACGGATGAGCCATATTCTCTTCACACTATCACCTGCTTTTTTCTTTTATTTTATCACAAAAAAAGGAGAATTTGAAAGACACATTGCCTCCCCTGTGAAGGGGAGGTGCCGCATCGCGGCGGTGGGGTTCTTCCCTTCTGAACTAAGAATTTTACAAAAGTGTCTTATCTAGAAATTTTTTTCGGACATATTGATCAATAACTTCACAAACAGCCGAAAATTTTCTTTGTACTTCAAGATTTGTAAATCTTATAACATGCAGCCCATAGGATTCTAATACAGCTGTCCGTTCCTGATCTGACTTCATACCGGCTTCATCATAGTGCTGCCCACCGTCTAATTCGATGACGAGTTGTGCCTGTGCACAATAAAAGTCAACAATATATCGGTCAATACGACGCTGACGATAAAACTTAATGGGATAGCTGCGAAGAAAATCGTACCACAAATGCCGTTCTTCTTTGGTCATAGTTTTCCGAAGTTTTCTAGCAATTTCTTTATTTTGATTTGCATAATTGTACGGCATTAGTTTCGCTCCTTCCTGATATAACTTAAAATATTTTTTCAACACAAACTTACTTCGCATTGTTCCTATAAAGAACCCCTCAGTCAGCTGCGCTGACAGCTCCCCTTCACAGGGGCGCCTTCTGCCTCCCCTGTGAAGGGGAGGTGTCACATCGCGGCGGTGGGGTTCTTCCCCACGAGCCGAGGGCTTCTCGAGGCGATGTCGTCCTTTTGAGTCTGTTGCGGCTCTGCTGCATCTGAGTCCGAGTGTGCGACACGAGCTCGCTTCGCATTTCTCCTATAAAGAACCCTTCAGTCAGCTGCGCTGACAGCTCCCCTTCACAGGGGCGCCTTCTGCCTCCCCTGTGAAGGGGAGGTGCCGCATCGCGGCGGTGGGGTTCTTCCCCACGAGCCGAGGGCTTCTCGAGGCGATGTCGTCCTTTTGAGTCTGTTGTGGCTCTGCCGCATCTGAGTCCGAGTGTGCGACACGAGCTCGCTTCGCATTTCTCCTATAAAGAACCCTTCAGTCAGCTGCGCCGACAGCTCCCCTTCTCAGGGGCGCCTTCTGCCTCCCCTGTGAAGGGGAGGTGCCGCTTGCGGCGGTGGGGTTCTTCCCCACAAACCGAGGGCTTCTCGAGGCGATGTCGTCCTTTTGAGTCTGTCGCGGCTCTGCCGCATCTGAGTCCGAGTGTGCGAAAACAGGGCTGCCTTTTGGGGCAGCCCTGTTTTCGGGTGTGTATATGGCATTAGCGTGTTTTACCTATTTATCAGCCAATTCCTTATAAGTTTCGTATTTCTTCTTAGCGAATTCTTCGGCCTTGGCAAAGAGTTCTTCGGCGATATCCGGGAAGGTTCTCGTCAGGGCAGCATATCTCGTTTCACCCATGAGGTATTCGCGGAAGGATTGCTGCGGGTCTTTGGAGTCGAGGATGAAGGGGTTCTTTCCTTCTTTCTTGAGCAGCGGGTTGTA
Organism: Megasphaera indica; assembly: GCF_046614755.1. Taxonomy (NCBI): domain Bacteria; kingdom Bacillati; phylum Bacillota; class Negativicutes; order Veillonellales; family Veillonellaceae; genus Megasphaera; species Megasphaera indica. Next base: position 19,858 of record NZ_JBKKJR010000008.1, on the reverse strand, counting down.
GCGATAGAGGTGCCAGTAACCGCAGTCTACGGCGCGTTTCATTTCGTGCTGAGCGTTGCCCATGCCGCCTTTGATGCCGTGGTTGATGCACGGTGCATAGGCGATGATGATGGACGGGCCATTGTAGGCTTCTGCTTCTTTGATGGCTTTGATGAGCTGGTTCGGGTCAGCGCCGAGGGCGACCTGGGCGATATAGATATGGCCATAGGTCATGAGCAGGCGGCCCAAGTCTTTCTTGTTGAACTTGCGGCCCGATGCAGCGAACTGGGCGACAGCACCGATTGGCGTAGCTTTCGACGACTGGCCGCCAGTGTTGGAGTAGACTTCCGTGTCGACGAGCATGATATTAACGTTGGCGTTCATAGCCAGGACGTGGTCCAGACCGCCGTAGCCGATATCGTAAGCCCAGCCGTCGCCGCCATACATCCAGATGGTCTTCTTGATGATGTGTTCTTTATGAGCCAGGATTTCTTTCTGCAAGTCTGCAGCCCGGCCGGTGAGATGAGCAGCCATCAATTCTTTGATGTACGTCCGGCTAATGCCTTCTGTGACTTCGCCTTCGTTAGCGACGCCGATGGAATCGATCCAGGCTTTGATGGCGTCGTGGAGGGCACCGTCAGTCAGGCCCAGGAGTTCTTCCGATTTAATGCGGATAGCATCGCGCTGCTGTTCCATGGACAGGGACATGCCGAGGGCGAATTCTGCGTTGTCTTCAAAGACCGAGTTCGACCAGGCCGGCCCGAAGCCTTCGCAGTTCGTCGTGTACGGGATGCTGGGCATTGCCGAGCCCCAAGCCTGGGTACAGCCCGTAGCATTGGCGACGATCATGCGCGGCCCGAAGAGCTGGGTCAGGATTTTCATATATGCCGTTTCCGTACAGCCTGCACATGCGCCGTTGAATTCGAGGAGCGGCTGATGGAACTGGCTGCCTTTGACGGAGAATTTATCGAGAGTCGTATGTTTTTCAGGGAGTGTCTGGGCATAATCCCAGTCGACGCTTTCATGACGCTGCGTTTCCAGCGGCTTCATGGTCAGGGCCTGAGCCGGGCAGGCATTGACGCAGGCACTGCAGCTGTAGCAGTCGAGCGGCGAAACCTGGATGCGGAATTCATAGTCTTCCAGGCCCTTGCCGATGGCCTTCTTGGTCTTGAAGTCAGCCGGAGCCTTGGCTTTTTCGTCAGCCGTTACCAGATACGGACGGATAGCGGCGTGCGGGCAGACCAGGGAGCAGCGGTTACACTGGGCGCATTTTTCCAGGTCCCATTCAGGAACGGTCGATGCGATGCCGCGTTTTTCATATTTCGTCGTGCCCAGGGGGTAGGAACCGTCGGCATAGGGGACGAATTCACTGACCGGGATGGTATCACCGAGCTGCAGGTTAGCCGGTTCGACGACTTTCTTGATGAATTCCGGAATATCGCGGGTATCTTCGACGACGGGGTCAGACGGCAGGTCTTTCCAGGCTTCCGGTACAGTGACTTCGACGATATCCGAAATGCCGCGGTCGACGGCAGCCTGGTTCATGGCGATGACTTGTTCGCCTTTGGCCAGATAGGTCTTGGCAATGGCGTCTTTCATGTATTTCATGGCATCGTCGATGGGCAGGATGTTTGCCAGTTTGAAGAAAGCTGCCTGCAGGACCGTATTGGTGCGGTTGCTGCCCAGGCCGATTTCTTCGGCGATCTTGGTGGCATTGATGATATAGAAGCGGACGTGCTTGGAAGCGAGCTGGCGTTTTACTTTATTACTGAGGTGGTTGGCGACGTCGTCTTTATCCCAGCTGCAGTTGAGCAGGAAGATGCCGCCGTCCTTGATTTCACTGACAATATCGTAAGTCCCCATGTATGCCTGTTTATGGCAGGCCAGGAAGTCCGCCGCTTTGATATAGTACGTAGCCCGGATTGGTTTCTTGCCAAAGCGCAGGTGCGATTTGGTGACGCCGCCGGATTTCTTGGTATCGTATTCAAAGTAAGCCTGGACATACATATCCGTGTTGTCGCCGATAATCTTGATGGAATTCTTGTTGGCGCCAACCGTACCGTCCGAACCAAAGCCCCAGAACTTGCAGCTGATGGTCCCTTCCGTGTCGACTGTGATAGGTACGTCGGCCAGGGAATGATGGGTAACATCGTCGATGATGCCCAGGGTGAAGTGGTTCTTCGGCTGGAGCGAATCCATGTTGGTGAAGACGGCGTTGATCGATGCCGGCGGTACGTCTTTCGACGACAGGCCATAGCGGCAGGCCAGGACGGTGACGTCCTGTTTGACGTGGGACATGGCTGCGCAGACATCTTCGTAGAGCGGTTCGCCCAGGGCGCCCGGTTCTTTCGTGCGGTCCATGACGGTAATCGTGCGAACCGTGTCAGGCATGGCTTTCATAAAGTGTTCCAGCGAGAACGGACGATAGAGGTGGACCTGGATGAAGCCGACTTTCTTGCCTTCTTTGCAGAGCTTGTCGATAGTTTCCTGGATGGCACCGGTGACAGAACCCATGGCGATGACGACGTGTTCTGCGTCAGGAGCGCCGTAATAATCGAAGAGGTGGTACGGACGGCCCGTCAGTTCGCTGATCTGGTCCATGTAGTCCTGGACAATGTAGGGCAGGCGCTGATACCAGGGGTTATTGGCTTCGCGGGACTGGAAGAACATATCCGGGTTGGTAACGGTACTGCGCATAACCGGATGTTCCGGGTTCAGGCCGGTGTGTTTGAAATGATAGAGAGCATCGCGGTCGATGAGTTTGCCCAGTTCTTCAGCCGGCAGCATCTTGATTTTCTGGATTTCGTGGGATGTGCGGAAGCCGTCGAAGAAGTGCATGAACGGAACACGGCCTTTGATGGTTGACAGATGGGCAACGGCTGCCAGGTCGGCACATTCCTGGACGCTGGCACTGCAGAGCATAGCCCAGCCCGTGTTGCGACAGCCCATGACGTCGGAATGGTCGCCGAAGATGGACATGGTGTGGGTCCCGACGGTACGGGCGGCAATGTGCAGGACGACCGGTTTCAATTCGCCCGACAGGCGATGCATGACCGGAATCATCAGCATCAGGCCCTGCGACGCCGTAAAGGACGAACAGAGGCTGCCCGTTTCCGAAGCGCCGTGGACGGCACCGATAGCGCCGGCTTCGGACTGCATTTCAACTAATTTGACGGGCTGGCCAAAGAGATTCTTGCGGCCATTGGCCGACCAGACGTCGACGTGTTCTGCCATCGGCGACGACGGAGTAATCGGGTAAATCGTAGCGACTTCAGTAAAGTTATACGCAACGTCAGCAGCCGCTTCGTTGCCGTCTAAGGTTTTCACGATCTGTTTAATCATAAGAGACACTCCCCTTTTCTACTATTCAAAGATAATTCATCCGAATTCGTATAACGTTTAACTCTTTCTGTACTTTTAGTATAGCCGTTGTAGATATAAAAGTCAAGCATACTATTTATGCTATTTTATCATTAAAGCAGCTATGGTTATACGTTTTACGCGTATATAGGAGAGTGAAAGTGGTTCGTGGCTCGTGGCTCGTGGTTCGTGGCTCGTGGCTCGTGGCTCGTGGGTCGTAAAAAAAGAGACTGTTGCATGTGCGACAGTCTCTTTTTGAGTTTTAAGTTTGTAGTTTTTAGTTTTCAGCAAATGGCAAAAAAATTTAAAGCTAACTTCTACAAACTACAAACTCCGTACTACAAACTATAAAGTAAAAGGGGCCTTGCACGATGGCAAAAACCTTCGTGCGACAGCCCCTCTTTGGGAGTATTAAATTTTCAGTTTGTAGTGAATAGAAAATCAACCTCTCAGACCGCCTTCGGCGGCCAGCTCCCCTATCAGGGGAGCCAGCGGGGCGTCCCCTACATTAATACCAACGGGTCATGGGCAGGTCGTTCTTGGTGCCTTTAGTCATGAGGATCTGGTGGATGTCGATGTTGCCGATGTAGAAGGATACGGCGCAGCCGCAGAGGTAGAGGTCCCACATGCGGGCGAATTCTTCGCCGCGGGCAGCGATGACTTCATCGCGGACGTTCTGGAAGTTATTGAACCAGCACATGAGGGTCTTATAGTAATGGCGGCGCAGGCTTTCGACGTCGATGACCTGGAAGTCATCGTCGTAAGCGAGGCTGACGATTTCACGGAGCGACGGCAAGGTTCCGCCCGGGAAGATGTATTTGCGCATCCACGGGTTGCCGATGCTTTCGTCGTGGCCACTGATGTAATGGAGGAGGAACATGCCGCCGTCCTTCAAGAGGTGGCTGGCTGTTTCCATGTACAGCGGATAATTGGAGCGGCCAACGTGTTCCAGCATGCCAACGCTGACGATGCGGTCGTACTGACGGCCTTCGGCGACGAGGTCACGGTAGTCGATGAGGTCGATCTGTACCAGGTCCTGGAGGCCCAGTTTTTCAATGCGTTCCTGGCCTTTTTTCCACTGTTCTTTACTGAGCGTGCAGCCATAGCCTTTGACGCCATATTTCTTGGCAGCTTCGATGAGCAGGTAGCCCCAGCCGCAGCCGATATCGAGGAGGGTCATGCCTTCTTTGAGGTAGAGTTTTTCCAGGATGTAATGGACTTTATTATGCTGTGCCTGTTCGAGGCTGTCGTCTTCATTCTTGAAGTATGCGCAGGAATAGCTCATGGACGGGTCGAGCCATTTGGCATAGAAGTCATTCCCCAGATCGTAATGGGACGAAACCTGTTTCTTCTGGGCCGATTTCGATTCCGACGGATAGAGGATGCGTTTGAACAAGGATTTATCCAGCGAGAACTGGCTCGTCTGGGATAAGAAGCAGCGAAGGGCTGTGAACAAATCACCTTTGATTTCGATATCTTTACGCATGTATGCTTCGCCCAATGCCAGCGACGTCGACGCCAGCAATTCCTTTTTCGGAATGTCGTTGTGGATAATGACGTTGAACAGCGGCTGGCCTTCACCAATGGTGTAGGTCTTGTCGTGAAGTTGTACCGTAAAGCAGTGTTTATCGAAGCGGCGTAAATAATGAATCATGAAATTATCTAAGATATGCATAGATTACTCCCTCACTTTTATAAAATAGTTTCTGTCCGGGCGATGCCGCAGACGACGTTTTCTAGTACCATCATCGTCGTCACGGCGCCAACACCGCCCGGCACGGGTGTCACGGCCCCGGCCACGGCAGCCGCTTCATCAAAAGCGACGTCGCCGACGGTCTTGCCATCGACGCGGTTGATGCCAACGTCGATGACTACAGCGCCGGGTTTTATCATATCGCCTGTCACTAAACCGGCTCTCCCGGCAGCGGCGATGACCAGGTCTGCCCGGCGGCAGACGGCTTTCAGGTCTTTCGTGCGCGTATGACAGTGCGTGACCGTGGCGTTGCGGTTCAGGCAGAGCTGAGCCAGCGGTTTCCCGACGACGTTGCTGCGGCCGATGATGGCTACATCCTTGCCACTCAGAGAAATATGGTAATAATCGAGGATGGCAATGACTGCCCGCGGTGTACAGGGCACGAACCCCGGTCGTCCCGTATATAAATGGGCGATGTTGACATCGGTCAGGCCATCGACGTCTTTCTTCGGGTCGATGCAGTCGATGATGCGCTGGCTGTTCAAGTGGCGCGGCAGGGGCATCATGGGCAGGATGCCGAAGACAGAAGCCTGTTCGTTGAGCTTATCGATGAGCGATAAAAGCTCTACTTCACTGATGGAATCCGGTTCCTGATAGATTTCTGCCTTCAAGCCGACGGCCCGGGCCGTCTTCTGCATGGATCTGGCATACATGGCCGACGGCGCATCATCCCCGACGAGGATGATGGCCAGTTCCGGCTGGATATGGAGTTCTTCCTGGATATCGGCCAGACGGCGTTCCACCCGTTCGCGATGAAATGCGGCCACTTCCCGGCCGTTGAGTAATTGCATAACTAGTTCCCCCTGTTGTTCTATGGATTCCGTTTGAAAATAACGGTGACATTACTGCCCTGCGGTGCATAACTGCCCGCCTGCGGCGATTGCTGGATAGCTTTCCCCATCCCCTTGGGGATAAAGCCTAAACCCGCTTCATTGAGCCAGTCATTGACTTCCCTCGTACTCCAGCCGATGAAAGACGGCATGAGGACGCCATCACTGGAAATATGGACGGGCGGAATGGCATGAGCCGGCGTCATGACGACGGGACCCAGCGGTTTCTGGTCCATCGCTTCCGTCGGACGGATGCCTTTCATGCGGACGATTTCGGTCATCATTTCCTTGAAGACCGGCGCAGCGACCTGGGCGCCGTAATAGACGCCCTGCGGGTCATCGACGACGATGAGGACCAGGAACTGCGGGTCTTCCAAGGGACCAAAGCCGATGAAGGAGCCGACATACTGGCCTTCGGCGTAGCCCGTGCTGTCTTCGGTCTTCTTCTGGGCCGTGCCGGTCTTGCCGCCAAAGCGATAGCCTTCGATTTTAGCGCTCTGGCCGCCGCCGATAGCGACTTCTTCGCCCATGAACTTGCTAATCGTTTCAGCCGTACCGGCATTGATGGGCTGCCTTACTTCTGTAGGTTCTGTCTTTTTATAAATGGAACCGTCAGGATTATCGATTTCCTTGACCAGGAAAGGTTTCATCATGCGGCCTTCATTGGCGATGGCACTGAAGGCCTGTACCATCTGAAGGGGCGTGACGGCGACGCTCTGACCAATGCCCATCGTGGCTGTATCGACGATGGACATCTTATCGGGATCGAACAGGATGCCCTCTTGTTCACCGGACAATTCGATGCCCGTAATCGTCCCGAAACCAAAGCGGCGGGCGTAATCGGTCAGCGTCTTGCCGCCTGTCGTCACGGCGACATGGGCCATGCCGGTATTGATGGAATACATGATGATTTCCCGCAAGGTCACGTCGCCCATGCCCTTGTGGTCCCAGTTGTAAATCGTCCGGTCGGCGACGTGGACGGAGCCTGTGTCGTGATAGACATCGCCGATGTGCCATTTCCCCGAATCCAGGGCGGCAGCGGCCATAAGGGGCTTGAAGGTCGACCCCGGTTCGTAAACATTGACGACAGCTCGGTTCTTGTAAGCTTCCTTATTGCCCTTGCTGTAATCATTGGGATCATACGTAGGACGGCTGGCCATAGCCAATATCTCACCGGTCTTAGGATTCATGACAATAATGGATGCACCTTGAGGATGGCTGCGGGCCATGATGCCGTCCAGGCCCTTTTCGGCGACGTACTGGATGGTACTGTCCAAAGTCAGGCAGACGGACCGTTCCTTGTTGGGCAGGATCCGTTCCAGGGCTGACGAAAAGACAGGGATGTTATGGTTATCGGTCTGCAGGCGGAAAGTCTGTTTGCTGCCGCGGATTTCATCGTCTAGCATCATTTCCAGGCCTTCCAGGCCGTGGTCATTTTCACCGACAAAACCGATGACCTGGGCAGCCATCGAACCGTTCGGATAGAAACGGCGGTTTTCATCGCGGAAAGCCAGGCCGTGCAGCTTTTCTTCCTTGATGAGCGATTCGACGGCTTCATATTTTTCGTGGTCCATCTGGCGGTCGAGCCAGACGAAGGCCGTATCTTCTTTCAGGCGCCGTTCGATTTCATCCTTCGAGATGCGGAGATAAGGCGCCAGTAAATCGGCTACCATGGCCGGGTCTTCATTGAGCATGGTCGGGTCGGCATAGAGTGACTTGGACATCTCGCTGATGGCCAGGACCTTGCCATTGCGGTCGAGGATCATGCCCCGCGGCGATTGCAGGTTCCGTTCAATCTGACTCTGTTCCTGGGCAGAGGCCACGTTTTTGTCATGATGGATGACTTGCTCTATAAACAAGCGGGTAACGGTGCCAAAGCCGATGGCCGCCAAAATAGCCATGCAAATGACCATGCGGCTGCAAATGCGATGGGTCAGGTTCTTTTCATTTTTATTCATGATGCCCTTCCCCTTCATGGCGCTTCATCCAGCGCCGGGCTGCATCGGCCAGTACATCAGCCTCATTTTCCAGATCCTGGTTCTGGACCCGCTTCAAGAGGATCCGCAGGCAGTCGCCTGTACGGCGGCCGCACGCGTCGGGAATCCGTCGGTCGTAGTGCAGGTCCTTGTTACTGACTGGCATGGCCTCAGCCAGCATGGCCATATAGGCCCCGAAGGATTCCGTCCCTTCTGTGCTGGCGTCGGCATGGCCGCAGCCTAAAATATCGCCGCAGGCCACGGCCGTAGCCTGGCCGACGGCTTCGACTAGTTCTTCAGTCCGATGGAAAGGGCCATCGAGGGCTTCATGGCGAAGCCATTTCTCGACATCGCCTTCGGCCGTATTGGCAAAGAAATGGAATTTCATATGCGTCTTGACCAGCCAGGCCACGCGCTGGGCAAAGGCCGGTTTCTTGTGCCAGCGCAGCAGGATGGCTTTGGCCAGTTCTGCGCCCTTGGCATCGTGGCCGTAATCGGTATAGCGGCCCTTATGGACGCCGCGGATACCGGGCAGGCCTTTGGCAATATCATGAAACAAGGCTGCATAGCGGATGGTCAGATCCGGCGGCGTGTTGGCGACGGTCGCCAGGGTATGTACCCAGGCATCGAAGAGATGGAACGGTTTCGACTGCGGCGTGTCGGGCAGATGACTCAATTCCGGCAGTATCGGCACGGCTTCATAACAGCCGTTCACCTTCTGGCGGCATGAGCAGGCGCCGAGGCCGGTGCGGACGAGGATGTCCAGTCCCCGGTACGCCGCCGGCGTGACCATGAGGCGGTCCATTTCGTTGACGACTCGTTCCAGGGACAGGCCGGGGACGCGGCCAAAGGCCTGGGGCATGGCTTTGACGAGATCTTTCGAGGACATGAAATCGAGCTGTCCCGCAAAGCGGCAGGCCCGGAACAGACGCAGGGCGTCTTCCTGGAAACGGCGGACCGGATTGCCGACGGTAACCAGCCGTTTCTTGCGCAAATCCTTCTGACCGCCGACGTAGTCGTAAATATCGCCGCGGCAATCCATGGCCATGGCGTTGACGGTGAAATCACGACGCAGGACATCTTCGCGCAATGTATCAGCATACCATACCGTATCCGGCCGGTGGCTGTCCTCGCCATAGGCTTCGCCGCGAAAAGTCGCGACTTCAAAGGTCTGGCCGGCAATGACGACGACGACGATGCCAAAGGCTTCGCCGTGAATCTCGACGGTGTGCCAGTCCTCTTTGGCGGCGACGGCCCGGATATCATCAGGCCGGGCAGAGGTGGCGATATCATAGTCGTGCGGTTCTTTTCCCATGAGCAGGTCGCGCACGGCACCGCCGACGACATAGGCTTCAAAGCCTGCATCCTCTAAAGCTGTCAATAGCTGTCGGGCTCGTTCTTCCATCTTCCCGGCCTTCCTTTCTAAAAAAAATTAACTGATGTTATATTATATCACGAATGGATGGGCCTGACCACTACCTGCCATTTTTTGATTATGGTATAATAACCCCCGTAGGGGCGCCCACGTTGGGCGCCCGCCACAGTATAGTGAATGGCTAACAGTTAATGAGAGGTGATATGATGGATACAGGCTTAATACATATATATTGCGGCGACGGCAAGGGCAAGACAACGGCCTCGCTGGGCCTGGTCCTGCGCTGTGCCGGCCGGGGCGGCAAGATTCTTTTCGCCCAGTTCCTCAAGGGCCGGCCGACAGGCGAGCTGGAGTCTCTCAAGGCCCTGCCGCAGGTCACGGTCCTGCGGGGCAAAGCCATCCTGAAATTCACCTTTCAGATGACTGACGCCGAAAAACAGGCCACCTGTGAGGCCCAGACGGCATTGTTGCAAAAAGTCCGGGACTTCTGCGAAATGCACCATCCCGACCTGGCCGTCTGCGACGAACTCGTCGGCGCCTGCGCCCTGGGCCTCGTCCCGGAAGAACAGGTCCTCGATTTCTTAAAAGACAAACCGACCCATACGGAAGTCGTCCTGACTGGCCGCGATCCCAGTCCGGCCCTCCTGGACTTGGCCGATTACGTCTCAGAAATCAAGAAAATCAAGCATCCCTTTGACCGGGGCATTGCCGCCCGCATAGGGATTGAAGAATGACACAGAGGGGGAAGCAAAGATGATCGATATTCTCGAAGAAGTACGCAAAGAACAAGGTGAACTCGTCGCCTTGCGCCGCCATTTCCACGAACATCCGGAATTATCCAAAAAGGAAGACCGGACCCTGGCCTATATTGCCAAAAAGCTGGAGGAATATGGCATTTCTTACCGCCTGGTCGACAAGGGCGGCCTCATCGCCTGGATCGACGGCAAAGGCCCTGGCAAGACGCTGCTCTTACGGGCTGACGTCGATGCCCTGCCTATCGAAGAAGGCGAACGGAACTTATCATGCCCGCGCGTCTGCCGCTCTCAGAATCACGGCGTCATGCACGCCTGCGGTCACGACGGCCATATGGCCATGCAGCTCATGGCTGCAAAATGCCTCCAGCGCTGGAAAGACCAGTGGGACGGAACCGTCGTCTTGATGTTTGAACGGGGCGAAGAAGAATCGGGCCCTCTGGAATATCTCCTGCGCTATTTGGAAACAGAAAGCCCCTGGCATATCGACTCCTGCTATGCGACCCACGTCCGCTGGGACATCCCGGCAGGCAAAGTCTCTGTCTGCCACGACGCGCCCATGGCCGGCGGCTTCGGCTTTGAAATCCGCATCGACGGCCACGGCGGCCACGGCTCCCGGCCGGACCTAGCTGAAAGCCCTATCGACTGTTTCCACGACTTCTACGGCAACATGCAGGCCCTGCGGATGCGGGCCGTCCCGCCGAAAGAATGTCTGACCTTCTCCATCGGCAGCCTGCACAGTGGCGACGTCCTCAACGTCATTCCCAACAGCCTGACCTTTGCCGGTACGTGCCGCTTCTTCAGCTACGACCATGCAGGCAGACGCTTCTACGAAGAATTCAAGCGCATCCTGGCCAATGCCTGCCAGACCTATGACTGCCGTTACGACATCCTGCACATGCCGGAGCCGCTCTTTGAAGTCCAGAACAACCCGGTCTGCGTGGCCATCGCCGAAAAAGCCGTCGAAAAGTACATAGGCGCCGACGCCCTGACGGACTGCACACCCTGGATGGCTTCGGAAACTTTTGCCATCACGTCCCGCCTCTATCCCGGCGTCCTGACCTTTACGGGCATCGAAAACAAAGAAAAAGGCTGCGGTGCCAATCACCACACGCCGGAATTCGACCTCGACGAAGACGGCCTGACCTACGGCGCTGCTACCTGCCTGGGCTTTGCCCTGGATTACCTGGCAGAAAAACCGGATATCCCCTTCCAGCGGCCAGACGAACCACTCGAAAAACTCGTCGCACGGAATATATGAAAAAAAGGAGCTGTCGTAATACGACAGCTCCTTTTTCTGTAGGGGCGTCCACGTGGGACGCCCGCTCACACAAATCAAGTTTACAAGTATCTCGCATATCCCCGGCGGGCTCGCCACGTGCGAGCCCCTACAAAGGATCAACGTTCTTTTCTATGTCGCGGATAGATCAAGGCATAGAAGGTCAGGAGGGCGCCGATTTCGCCGATGACCATGACGATGCCCATGGGGATAGCCGTATGATCGCCGGCGATGCCGACGACTGGAGCCATGACGGCGCCGCTGATCATAGAGAAGAAGCCGATGAGAGCCGATGCACTGCCGGCGCTGCGTCCCTGGTCCTGCATGGCCATGGAGAAACTGCTGGTACTCATCATGGACAGCGTCGATACGGTCAAGAAGAGAATGACCATGATGACCGGCAGCGGCATGCCGGTACTGAAGGCTGCCAGCAGGGCCACGCTGCCGACAGCGGCCAGACACAGGGAAAACCGAAGGAGTTTCCAGTCAGCAATGCGGCCTGTCAACCGGCCCGTAACGGCACCATTGATCATGAGGCCGACACCATTGATGCCAAAGATGAGGCTGAAAGCCTGAGCTGATACGCCGTAGACGTTCTGGAAAACAAAGGATGATCCGGAAATATAGGCAAAAAAGGCGGCAAAGGAAAAGCACTGCATGATACAATGCCCCATGAAATAAGGCTGACGGAACAGGGCCGTAAAGCTCTTCATACTGGCTGCCATGCCGCCGGATACGCGGCGCCGCTGCGACAGGGTTTCACGCATCAAACCGGCCGATACGGTCAGGATCAGCCCGACAATGGCAATAAAGAGGAAGACGCCTTCCCACGGCGCAAAGCGCAGGATCTGGCCGCCGATGACCGGTGCCAGGATAGGCGCGATACCGTTGACCAGCATGAGCATGGCAAAGAGCCGCGTCAAGGCGCTGCCCTTGCAGATGTCGCGGGCAATGGCCCGGGACAGGACGATACCGGCACCACCGGCACAGCCCTGGATGAGCCGGAAGATGAGGAAGACCTGAATGGACGGCGACCAAATACAGCCCACCGTCGACAAGGTGAAAACAGCCATGCCGACCATCAAAGGCAGACGGCGTCCCTTATCATCACTGATAGGACCGACGGCGATCTGCCCCAAGGCCATGCCGGCCATGGAAGCCGTCAGGGTCAGCTGGATGACAGACGGCGTCACGCCAAAAGCCGTCATCATCGACGGCAGGGCTGGCAGATACATATCCGTCGACAGCGGTGCAATGGCTGCCAGCATCCCTAAAAATACAGTCATGAGCAAAAGCCAGCGGCTTCGCTTTGTCTGTGTCATATTATGAATCTCCTTTCGCCAGCAGTCCTGGCACTTCTTCCAGGCTGTGGCAACACCGCCAGGCCAAGGCTTGTACATTTGGGGGAATGGTAATTAAATCGGGAATCCAAATAGACGGAATTCCTGCAGCATAGGCGGCCAGGATACCGCTCTCTGAATCTTCCAGTACCAATGCCTCGGCCGGTGAAACTTGGGCTTTATCGCAGGCCAGGAGGAATACATCCGGATCCGGCTTGCCATGGGACACTTCTTCCCCGCTCTGGACGACGGAAAAGAAAGGTGCAACACCCGTTTTATCTAATAAATATTCAATCAGTGTCCGCGGTGACGATGAGGCTACGGCGCAGGGAATCCCTTCTTCCCGGGCATAGTGCAGGACATGGAGCAGGCCCGGTTTGATGGGAATAGCATGGCTGCGGTAATATTCCAGCTGTAAAGCCACCTTTTCCCGACAAATATCGTCATAGGGATAATCCGGTCCGAAGGCGTCATCGCAAATAGCGCGGATGCGCAGATTGTCCCGTCCCAGCATACGGTTGAACACCGAGCGGTCCAGGTCAAAGCCATGCCGGGCTGACACGTCCCGCCAGCAGTGATAAGAAATGGGTTCCGTATCAAACATGGTCCCATCCATGTCAAAAACAATCGCTTTTCGTATATCCATACACCCTCCTTGTCATATACTTTATGAACTTATCATTTTGAGTCACTATACTATTATATAAAAAAATAAAGTAATTGCAATTCTTCCTGGCAAAATACTCAATAACTATTCCCATTTTCGATAGGATTATGATTTTTTCGCATTTCTTTTATTATCAATTTCTTTCTCGTTATTACTTGTATCTCGCCCTATCTCTGCTATAATGAAGGGAATCAGAAAGCTGGGTGATTTCACATGATCGAATTCATTATCCGCCGCTTCATCAAGAACTATGAGGATACCGATGACAAACACGTCCGTGAACAATACAGTATCCTCGGCGGCATCTTAGGCATTATTTGTAACCTCTTCCTCTTTGTCAGCAAATTCCTCGTCGGCATGATGAGCAACAGCATCGGTATCTTGTCCGATGCCTTCAACAACCTGACCGACATGGGTTCGTCGTTCATTTCCATCATCAGTGCCAAATTGAGCAATCGGCCGCCAGACAAGGAACATCCCTTCGGCCACGGCCGCTTTGAATACCTGGCATCGCTGACCATTTCCATCATCATCCTCGTCGTCGGCTACAAGCTCTGCGAAACGTCGATTGACAAATTCTTTGAACCAGAAGACATGGAATTCTCCTATTGGAGCATCGGCGTCCTCGTCATCTCCATCGCCGTCAAGGTCTGGATGTGCATCTATAACCGCTATATCGGCAAGAAAATCAATTCCGGCGTCAACGATGCGACCGCTGCCGACAGCATCACCGATGCCATCGCTACGACGGGCGTCCTGGTCGCTACCATTGCCCAGCAGTTCACGACGCTGCCCATCGACGCCGCTGCCGGCACGGCCATCGGCCTGATGATCATGTACGCCGGCTACGGCATTGCCAAAGACGTCATCAACATCCTCCTGGGCAAAGCGCCGGACCCGGAACTCGTCCGGGGAATCGTCGATACGGCCTTGAAATGCAAATACGTCGTCGGCGTCCACGACATCCGCATCCACGACTACGGACCGGGCCGCATGTTCGGTTCCATCCACGCCGAAGTCCCAGATAAGGCGGACCTGGCCGAAGTCCATGCCTCGCTGGATGTTCTGGAGGATGAACTGCAGGATAAATATCATATGGAAGTCAACATCCACATGGATCCGCTCTGTACGGATATCCATAAGATCAACAAGGTCCGTCACGTCCTGGATAAGATTGTCCACGAAAGATATCCCCGCTATCACACAGACCACCTGCGCATTACAGCGGGCCACGCCCGTCTGAACATCATCTGCGACATCCACGTGCCGCCAGAAGAATACAACGTCGAAAACATCGCCCGCATCCGCCGCGACATCAACGACTGCATGCGAAAATACAACGATAAATACCGCGTCGTCCTGGCCAAAATCATGGCTGATCCGGGGAAATGACAAAAAGAGGCTGTCGCATTAAGACAGCCTCTTTTTGAGTATTAAGTTTACAGTTTGTAGTTTTTAGTGAAGGTTTTTAAATTTAAAGCCCTCTTCTACAAACTACAAACTCCATACTACCAACTATAAAGCAAAGGGACCTCGCATGATGGCCGAAACCCAGCCCCCTACTGCACGACCAGGGACCGCGGTTCCAGCATGGCCTGCAGTTTTTGCCGCAGGTCTTCTGTCGTTTCTACCCAATATTTTTCATTAGTCAAGATGGTCTTGCGGCTGCCCATGAGGTGGAAGTAAACCTTGACCGGTCCCGGATGTTGTTCCAGGACCTGGCCGATACGGCCGGCCAAATCGGTCCGTTCCAAGTGGGCCGGAATCTTGATGAATAATTTGGCGCCCATACCAGGATGCCAATAGTCGCCAGCCTGGCGGGCTGCTGCCGGCGATACGGCAGCGGGCTGCACGGGTTCTCCCTTTTCCTTGTCCAACGGTTTCACTTCTTCTGCCAGGATCTGGATACTATCGTCGTTGATATCGGCCCGGCCGCGGATGGAAACAGCCATATCGACGGCGACGGCCTGCTGATAGCGGGCATAGGTCTTAGGGAAGACGACGACCGATACGGTATGGGTGAAGTCTTCGACGGTGATGATGGCCATTTGTTCATTTCGCTTGGTCATGACCTGCTTCTTGGCCGTAATCAGGCCGCCGATGCGCATCATCTTGCCATCGTACTGCCGCCCGTCTTCCCCATAGAGGACCGACAAGGGCGTCAATTTCTTCATAATGTCCTTATATTTATTGAGGGGATGGCCGCTGAAATAAAAACCATCGTATTCCTTTTCCATGGCCAGGCGCATTTCAATGGGATATTCCTCGATATCCGGATATTCCAGTTCCGTCATGACATCTTCGGCATCGTCGAAGAGCCCCATCTGACCCGACGCGTAGTCCTTCTGACTGAGGGACCCCATGGCGATGGCCTGGTCGATGACGGCCATGAGCTGGGACCGCTTCTTGCCAAAAGAATCCATAGCCCCGCATTTGATGAGGCTTTCCAGGGCCCGCTTGTTGACGATGTGGTAATCGACGCGGCTGCAGAAATCGCCGAGCGACGTGAATGGTCCGCCTTCTTCGCGGGCCTTGACGATGGCTTCGATGGCGTTGGCGCCGACGCTCTTGACGCCGGACAAACCGAAGCGGATGGCCCCGTCCTGGACGGAGAACATGGATACGCTGGCATTGACATCGGGCGACAGGACCTGGACGCCGTGACGGCGGCACTCTGCAACGTAGTAACTGATTTTACTGACATCGTTGATCATGCTGGTCATAGTCGCTGCCATGAATTCCGGCCGATAATGGGCCTTGAGGTACGCCGTCTGCCAGGCTACGTAGGCATAAGCTGCCGAATGGGACTTGTTGAAACCATAGCCGGCGAAATAGACCATGAGGTCGAATACCTTGTTGGCAATGTCGTCGGGAATGGCGTTCTTCCGCGTCCCTTCCAGAAAATTAGCCCGCTGGGCGACCAGGATGGATTCCTTTTTCTTGCCCATGGCGCGGCGCAGCAAATCAGCTTGTCCCAGGGAAAAGCCGCCCATGACCGAGGCGATCTGCATGACCTGTTCCTGGTAGAGGATGACGCCGTATGTATCCTTGAGGATCGGCTCCAGCAGCGGGTGCAGGTAGGTGACTTTCTTTTCACCGTGACTGCCCTTGATGAAATCATCGACCATGCCGCTGCCCAAAGGGCCCGGGCGGTAGAGGGCGACGAGCGGGATCATGTCTTCAAAGTGCTTCGGCGCCAGTTCCTTGACCAGGTTGGTAATGCCCGACGATTCCATCTGGAAGACGCCGGCCGTATCGCCTTCGGTCAGGAGCCGGCACGTTTCCGGGTCATCCAGGGGAATGGCATTGATGTCCAGGTCGATGCCGTGGTCCTTTTTGATCATCTTGACGGCATCACCGATGACGGTCAGCGTCCGCAAGCCCAGGAAGTCCATTTTGAGCAGGCCCAGTTCTTCGACCAGGTCCTTTTCGTACTGTGTCGTCAAATCGCCTTCCTTGGAATGTTGGACCGGCACGTAGTCGTCGACAGGAGCCGCCGAGATGACGACGCCCGCTGCGTGAGTCGACGAATGGCGGACCAGGCCTTCCAGGGATTTACCGAAATCGACGAGGCTGTGGACCGTCGCATTCTGTTCATATTCCTCGCGGAATTCCTTGCTCATCTTCAGGGCCTTGTCGAGGGTCATGCCCAATTCGTTAGGCACCATCTTGACGATGCGGTTCACTTCACTCAAGGGGATGTCGAGGACGCGGCCGACATCACGCAGAACGGCTTTGGCCGCCAAGGTCCCGAAAGTGATGATCTGCGAGACGTGGTCGACACCGTATTTCCGGGTAACGTAATCGATGACGCGGCCCCGGTTTTCATAGCAGAAGTCCATGTCGATATCCGGCATGGTGACGCGTTCCGGATTGAGGAATCGTTCAAAGAGGAGGTCGTACTTGAGCGGGTCCAGACCGGTAATGCCCAGCAAATACGCGACGACCGAGCCCGCTGCCGAGCCGCGGCCCGGCCCGACGGGGATTTCATGGTCCCTGGCGTATTTGACATAGTCCCAGACGATGAGGAAGTACGACGGGAATCCCATAGTGTCGATGACGCCCAATTCATAGTCCAGCCGTTTGCGGACTTCCGGCGTAATGGGGTCATATTTTTCCGGCAGGGCCTGCTCGCAGAGCTTGCGCAGATAGGACGAATCCGTTTCCCCCTTGGGTACGGGGAACTGCGGCAGATGGCGCTCACTGAAAGAAATCTCGACGTTGCACTTATCGGCGATTTCCAGCGTCGTATCCAGGGCTTCGGGCATGTCGGCAAAGAGGTCGGCCATTTCGTCGCCGCTCTTCATATAAAATTCATTATTATAAAAGCGGAAATGCGACGGGTCATCGAGAGTACTGCCCGTAGAAATACAGAGCTTGACCTCCTGGGCAGCTGCATCGCTGGGGTCGATGTAATGATAATCGTTGGTAGCCACCAGCTTCAGGCCATATTCCTGGGACCAGCGCTTGAATACCGTGCGGACTGTCTTTTCTTCCGGAATCCCATGGTTCTGGACTTCCAAGTAAAAATCATCCTTGCCAAAAATCGAAACCAGCCGGTCCAAAGTCCGCTTGGCCCCTTCTTCATTGTGGTTGAGGATATCCTGCTGGATGTGGCCTTCGATGCAGGCACTCATGGCGATGAGGCCTTCATGATACTGTTCGAGCAAATCGTAGTCGACGCGGGGCTTGTGGTAATTATTTTCCCCATCGACAAAACCTTTGGACACGATCTTGATGAGGTTGTGATAGCCCTTGTTGTCTTTGGCCAGCAAAATCAAGTGACAGAGCCGTTCTTTCGTCTTCTTTTCAAAACGGCTGCCCCGGGTCATATACACTTCACACCCCAGAATCGGCTTGATGCCTTGGGCTACGGCTTCCTTATACAGATAAATGACACCGTACATATTGCCATGATCCGTAATCGCCACAGCCGGCATATTCAGCTCCTTGGCGCGCTTCACCATATCGGGAATCTTGCACAAGCCGTCGAACAAACTGTATTGAGTATGGACATGCAAATGAACAAAAGGCCGCATCCAAAAAATCCTCCTTCAAAAAAAATCGCTAATGAGATAAAGTTATCCGTAATAGGATATTATACCACATTAGCGATAAGATTGTTAAGGGGGCATAAGACGCCGGCCGCAGGCCGCAGTTCGCAGGCCGCCTTGGACTCAGATGTCGCTACGCGGCAACAAACTCAGAATGACGACATCGCCTCGAGTGACCCTCGGCTCGTGAAAAAATAGTGGCTCGTGGTTGGTGTCTCGTGGCTCGTAAGAACCTATCATTATACCAGAATAGACTATAATCACATCTCGCAACGGGCCGCACAAGGCTCCCTTTATAGGGGAGCTGGCCGCCAAAGGCGGTCTGAGAGGTTAAAGGGCGTCCCGCCGCGAATCCCGTGCATGACCAAAATTCAGGATGAATGGCGCACCATCATTTCAAATCCGTGGCGCTAAAAGACACATCCAGCAAATTTCCCGGTTCCAACACCAAGTCCCCATTTTTATATAGTTTTTGCGCTAATTTCTCCGCCTCTTCCTGCGAATCCGCTTGAATCACAAAATCCTGACTGACTCGTTCTTCAACAGTGACATTGAATTTTTTCATAGGTAACCACCTTACTATCAAATTTTCTTTATTAGTATGTTGTACATGAGGCTAGCAATATCATGACTACGCTTATCAATCAAATCCTTTGTCCAATATTTTTCCTTTACTCCATACTGTTTTTCATTTTGATTAATCATCTCGTATAACTGTGCTTCTGGTCCGGTTTTGATTTCAGTCGTTTTCGGCTCAATAAGAGTAGAAGTAAGGACAAAATTACTCATTTTATAATATGCTTTTTTTTCTTCAAAAACAACATTTCCCATAGAAGAATTTGCATTACCTGCGATTAAAGTTAAATTTCCAATCCGATTTATATAATTTTTCAATTCCGATTCTGATTCAAAGCCTAAATCAATTAATTTAACATGATTTTTTTCAAAATTAAAATGTTGCGGCAAAATATGTTCTACAGAAGCTTTCTTTCCTCTTGCCGGTTTAAGAATAGGCATTTCATTCTTATTGAAATACATTTCTATAAATTCAAGAATACTCGTAGCTTTACTGTTAACTTTCCCGTTTCTTCCCGAATGATTTTTTTCAGCTAATAAACTTTTTACATTATTGGCAAATAGCTCAATTTGTTCATCCAGTGCGATATAAAGATTTTTTATTGCCTCCTTTTTATCAATTTTATTAGCTTCCCGATATTTTCGAATCAGAACTGGAACTAATCCTTCAATTTTATTAGTTTGATTATAAGAGAATAAAATAGCAGCACCTAATCGCGTCAGACGATCCAATATTTCTCTCTTAATATCGTCAGTTTCATTATAAAACAGCACTTTACAACTTTTACGCCGCCTCAGAAGTTGACGAAGCTAGTTTACACAAGGCCTGAACTAAGTCCGTTGGATTTTTTGCGGTTTGGGCCTTAGCGACCAAAGTGCCAAAAAATATTTCACGCTGTATTTGCCAGCTTATATGG